>JBFZEO010000212.1:0-8782 GCA_041306845.1 Spirochaetota bacterium | reverse complement strand
GGATAACATCCTCGTTACAACACACCGTAATAAACGGACATCCGACAGAGAGACTCCCCGGAACTCTAAACATCTCTTTTATGGGAATAGAGGGTGAATCCATCTTACTGAGACTCGATCTCCTCGGAATCTGCGTCTCAACAGGAAGCGCCTGTTCATCCGGATCACTCGAACCGAGTCATGTTATAATGGCACTCGGAGTCAAAGCAGAAATGGCGCACGGATCGATAAGATTTTCTATCGGACGGGAAAACACCGAAGAGGAGATTGACTTCACTATAAAAACAGTCAAGGATGTCGTTGACGCACTAAGAAAAATAAGCCCGATAAAATTATAACACCGAGGTTAGACTCTTGAATAAAATATTTGATGATATAAAAAAATTGAAAGATGAGTTAAAAGATCGAATAATTGTCGCATCTCATCATTATCAGGGAAGTGAGATTACAGATTTTGCCGACATCATCGGGGATTCTTATAAACTCGCTGTAGAATGCAGCAAGACCGACAAGGAATTTATAATTTTTTGCGGTGTAATGTTCATGGCAGAGTGTTCTGACATTCTAAAAAAAGACTACCAGAAAGTGCTGCTGCCGTCAATATACGCCGGATGTCCCATGGCGGATATGGCTTCTATAGAGAATGTTGAGGCTGTCTACGAAAAAATGACTAAACTCACAAACAAGAGAATTGCTCCGATTGTCTACATGAATTCATACGCCGATCTCAAAAGTTTTTGCGGACGGCACGGGGGATCGGTCTGCACATCGTCAAACGCCTCTAAGATAGTCAAGAAGTATCTCGATGAGGACTATGTGATACTATTTTTCCCCGATTATAATCTGGGTATAAACACAGTGAAGAGACTCGGATATAAAGAGAGTGATGCAATCAGTTCCGATAGCCTGGATAGATATTCCGGAGAGAGGGCTGTTTTGTGGAATGGGAACTGTCATGTTCATAAGAATTTTAAAGTTTCAGACATAAAAGCCCTCCGCTCCGAAATAGATGGGATACAAATCGTAGTTCATCCGGAGTGCGATAAGGATGTAGTAGATAATTCTGACTATTCAGGCTCAACAGAATACATTCTAAAAATGATAGCAGAATCCCCGGCCGGAAGCAAATGGGGAGTAGGAACAGAGACTGTGTTTGTTGACAGGATCGCTGCCGAGAATCCGGATAAAAAGATTATCCCGCTGAGAAAGTCGGAATGTTTTAACATGAAGAAGATAACTCCTGAAAGTATCCTCGAAATTATGCAGTCGATAAGAGATCACATTAACAAAGGAACTCCGCTGAAAAATCTTATACAGGTCAAAGATGAATACAAAGAGAACGCAAAGCGTGCGATTACAAAAATGATTGAGATAGTCGGTTAGTTGTAACGGACTAAAAAAATCCAACCCATATGGGTTGGATTTATAAATAAATTAGAAACTAACGGCGAGTGCAAAGTAGGAATTATCTTTATCTTTTAATCCGCTCTCCAGTTTCATGGAGACTTTGCCGGTTGATTTGTCTCTGTAATGATTGCCGATAAAATATCCGCAAAGATGCATCGGAAGACCGACTAAGAAGACCGTCCATCCGAGAGCATATAAGACAGCCCCGACAGCAAGAAAGGCAGTTGACATGTTTAAATCGGTAACTATATCATCACTCTTCCATGTTATCACCCTATCATAAACAACACCGCCGGCAATAAGGAACGGAGTTCCGATAACAACAGCGGAAAGTCCCCCAACCCACAACGGGAATCCGATAATATTGAGAATATCCATCGCCTTTACGGTATCCTTATAATCTCCGTATTTTGCGTAACTATCTTCCATTTTAAATTTTAGGAATGATGAAGACGCTGCACCCTTTGATGCCGCAAAGTAATCAACCTGAACTGCACTGCTGCTGAAAGAGAGATCCTCAATAGATGATGCACTCCAACCTAAATAAAAACAGCTCATAAATACAACCAATGCCAAAATTTTCTTCATAAATAACTACTCCTTTGATAAAATTATGATCTTGAATCAACCACTTGTGTTTTTAGTGACCAATCTTCACAAGACTATCACATATCTGTTAAATATTTACTCAATTTTACAAAACATACAACATTTGAAAATAATCTGTAATAAGAATGCTGATATACATATAATTCAGATAGAATGTGGTTCTTGCAAAATTCAAGTAAACTTTATTTTAAGTAAGCCATTATGCAATATAATCGCATTATAAGAACCCCCTTGTAAAACTTCTATAGAAAAAAGTATTTTTGCAAGAGGCTCGAATCATTACAACTTTTTATAAAAAGGAATTGAAGGAATGACAAAAAGAATAATTTTCATTGCATCCGGAGTTTTATTGATAGCAGATACAGTTATCCTTACGGTAAATGTCGCCGGATTTAATACGGGAATTATCATTCCTGCCGCAGCCGGATTACTTCTGATTGCATATTCCGTTTTTAAGATAATAACCAATAATGCCATTCTCATAAAAAACAAGAAGATAAAACTCACTCTAACAGCAATGACAACTGCCGCAATTATATCAATAATTACTCTCGAACTTTTTATATCATCCGCAACTGTCCGCAGGAAAATACCGGATGACACCAAAACGATGATTATCCTCGGAGCCGGTCTCCGTAAGAATAGAATTTCGCCCGTTCTAAGGCGGCGGCTCGATACCGCTCTCCCTGTGATGAAGGCAAAACCGGATATGCTCGTCGTCGTTACAGGCGGCAAGGGGGCAACTCAGGAAGTGACGGAGGCTGAGGAGATGAAAAAATATCTTGCCGCCGCCGGGGTAGATCCGGATAGAATCGTAGTTGAAAACAAGTCAACAAGTACAAAGGAAAATCTTTATTTTGCAATGAATATTCTCAGGGAAAATGTAAGTATCAAAAAAAACGGCATCATTCTGGTTACTAATGACTTCCATATGTTCAGAGCAAAGCACCTTGCTGTCAAGGCTGGATTTATTCCGTTTGGGTTGCCGGCATCTACACCGTTGTCAATAGTCATAAACTGCCACATAAGGGAGCACCTTGCCATTATCAAAACTTTTTTACTCGACTAAGTATGAATGGAATATTTCCTTTTAAATCCTAAAAATGTTTAAACCATTTCGGACTTTTTATCGTATATAGAGATATGAAAAGAATCCTTGAAGAACTGAACATAACAATAAAATCTCTTATCGATACAAAAAATAAAAATAGGCTATTTAACTACATATGGAAAAACTACTATAAATCGGTTTTACTTTATGTGAAAAGCAGGTTTCAATTTGACGATGCAGAGGACACTGCGCAAGAGATAATGATTAAGATTTACTCTAATTTTCATCTGTACAGTTTTGACTTTTCGTTCAGAGCATGGCTGTACACAACAGCAAGAAACTTCTGCATAGACAAACTAAGAAAACCTAAACTTTCCATAACCGGTGACTATGCGGAAAAGATCAACAATGATAATCTTGCCGGCAATAAAAGCGCTTTTGATGAAATAGTCAATAATGAACTCTGCAGGAAAATTGATGCCATTCTAACAAATGAAAAACCGGAAATGAGGGAAATATACTTTTTGTACTATCACGCCGGGCTTACAACAAGGGAGATCTCGAAAATGACAGAGACGCCTCAGGGAAGTGTAAAATTTAAACTTTATGATTTCCGCAGGAAAATAAAATCGGAACTGGAGGATTATTATGAATGAGAGGAAGATTTTGAAGAATTACTACAATGGCGAAACAGGAAGATTAAAAAGTTCTGAGAAGAAAATAGAGATTAAAATAAATAATAAAGCGAGGCTGCGATCCGCCAAAAGGATAGCGGGATTTATGACTGTCCTTGTTATTTATAGTGCAGGAGTTGCGGGATTAGTGTATCAGGACAGATTTCAAAGTGAGAAATTATGCAGTGAGAAAATAATTTCTACCGGGAAACACATAAAGGAAAGTTTTACAATCGGGGCAAACTTTCTTTTAGAAAATAAATTGATTGTGAAAAGGAGTTAGGTATGAGAAAATTTTTTATTCTTCCGTTGTTGATGGCTCTATGTTTATTTGGAATGGCAATTATGTATGGCGGGGCGTCATTAATTCTTTACTTTGACTTGCCATGTTTGATCATCTGTACAGTGATCCCATTCATCGTTCTTGTCAGTCACTATTCATTGGCGGAGATGGGCAGTGCATACTCAGGGGCATTGAAAAGTTCAAACAAAACAGTTGAGGAGATTAAGAGAGGGATCGCATTTTTTAGATCTGCAGAAAGACAGTCTCTCCTCGCCGGCGGAATAGGTACATTCTACGGTATCATAGCAATGCTCGCCAATCTTGCAGATATGTCTCTGATAGGGAGAGGACTCGCGGCAGCATTAATCACTATTTTTTATAGTTTGCTTATCAATCAGCTGGTACTCTCTCCATTCAGAAACGCACTGGAAAAGAAACTGGTATCTAAGGAGTAATCCTCAAGATCGATATTATTCTTGAGGATTGTTTCCATATGGTATTAATCATGGTAAAATATTGATTGAGACAGTTCAAACGGGGGATTTTATGCTAAAATACCATTCTACAGTGCTTTTTGTTAAAGATATCGAGAGGGCAAAACATCTATACTGCGAATTAATGGGAATACCGGTAGAAACTGACATGGGGAAAAACGTTATCCTGAAGTCGGGCATCACACTCTGGGAGATAGCTGAATCAAATATCATAGTTACTGAACTTGGTAGGGAGCGCCTATCCCTCGGGAACAAATCGGAACTCTATTTTGAAACAGATGAGATCGAAAAAGTCTATGCCCTGATGGCAAAGAATGAGATAAGGTTTCTGCATAACATTCACGTGGAACCGTGGGGGCAGCGGACTTTGAGATTTTTCGATTACGATGAAAACATTATAGAGGTTGGGGAAACTATTCAAATCTTTTTAGGTAGAATGGCGAATGCGGGATTGTCTATCGAGGAGATTGCTGTCAAGACCGGGATGACGGACGCGGATATAAGTAAAATTCTATCTTCCCCGGATAAGCAGTGAAGTGACTTAGTTTACTGGTATTTTTGAGGAATTCTGCCTATAACAGCATGATCGAGGTGGTGAGGGAGAGGGAATTTACCAGCTCCACCCACTGGCATTGATAAAATTCGCCCATATGGGTATTTTTTTCCAACTCTGAAAAAAACTCCTTCCTCCAAACCCCAACCAGTTTTAACGATTTCTGCCACTTGTTATACATTATTCTCCTCATCCTCTCCACATTTTCAGCTCCATAAACCTCCAGCTTCTCAAGATACACCCTCAATATAAATCTCATAACAGCCGCCTTGCTTCTCAGTTTAAAATGATTCTGAAAATGGAACAGCTTGTACTTCACCTCTCTTGAAATATAAATTGTTCTATCCACCGTAATTTCGAGATCATTCTCATCAAATTGCTCAGGCAGCTTACCATTCCAAAAATCAACCTTGTCAATAAGAAACATTGTGTCTAATAAAACCTCGTTTATAAACTCTGAAAATTTCATTTGCAGTTTCCGGGCGTGCTTCATTAAGTCCTTGTGCAGGTCATAATCAAAAAGCACGTGAAAAGAAATAAGATCATTATTTTTCATAAAAACCTCCTGTAGCGATTGCAAAAATCCGCCAGTCTTGATAAGCATTGGCGAGGAGTATTGGATTCTTGCAATCAGCTCTATATATATTAAATGCAGGAGCTTCTATTTTCGATTAATAAAAATGCAATATTTCTGAAAATTTTTTATTCACACCTCTAAAAAATGCGCAATTGTAAGTCAATTGTAAATTTTACCCATATGATAAGAGGTTTTTGAGTTCTCCGATCTGAACAAAGTTACTAAAACCAAATTGGGTATTAATACTCCATTTGAACTTTAAAGGTGAAAATACCCATTGTTAATAATTCCCAATTTAAATATCACTAAAATACAACACATTCATAATGGAGAAAAAAATGAAAAGAACAATTCTTACACTAATGATACTCTCATTAGCTGCTCTATTATACCCGGCAGACAAAGACATCAGCATAAAAGAAGCTGAACTTGTCGAAAAGGATATGATAAAACTCAAAATGTCAGGACTGACCGAGGACTATGTTAAAAAAGTCAAGATCACAATCACACCGGAAATAAAAGTTCTCTCATCCGAAAGAAAAGGACCGTTTTTATTTATAAAAACTGCTCCCGATTACAAGGAAGAAACCAACTACACTGTTACACTCAAGGAAAAATCAAAAATTGAGGCCGGTCTCAACACAACGCTACTCTATGAGTTAAAATTTGATGCGATGTACTCCGACAAGCAACTCGGCTTTCATCTTGAGAATGGAAACTCTGTGTTCAGACTCTTTGTTCCTCGCGGTAAAAAAGTAGAACTCATCGTATTTAACAGATACGATGACAAAGACGGAACAACATACCAGATGACTAATGACGGAAGTCAGGTATTTGAATACACAATAAAGGGAACATTGTGGGGAAAATACTATGGATACCGGATAACAGAGAGGATTGGAACGTCGGCAGCATTCAAACCAACCCTGCCGCCGGACACAATTTTTGCAGACCCGTACTCATTCACCCTCGCGACAAACAACGTTTTCCCTCAGAAGGGACTAACTCTTATACACGACATATCCGGCTACGACTGGGAAAACGATCAATATATGAACGTAAAACTCGCAGATGCTGTGATCCTCGAATCTCACGTAAAAGATTTGACTGCCCATGCGAGTGCAGGAAGTGCATTCCCCGGAACATACAAGGGGCTGACAGATGCCAAAACCGGAGGTATAAATTATATCAAAAAACTCGGAGTTAACGTTGTTGAGTTCCAGCCGGTGCAGGATTTCGGGAATGTAGAACCGCCCTACAAACAGACAAATTCCGGATTCACAAACAACTGGAACGGTTATGAACAAAATTACTGGGGATACATGACGACAAACTTTTTTACCCCGGAGTCATATTACGCAACTGACGGCACAATGAACAAAGCAAAATGGAACGGAACTGACGGAAGAGTTGTAAATGAATTCAGAGACATGATAAAGGCGTTCCACAAAAACGGCATCGCTGTTATCCTCGACGTTGTCTACAACCACGTTTCACAATACGACATGAACCCGCTCAAGATCATCGATTACGACTTTTATTTCAAAAAGAAAGACAATGTAGGATGTGGAAATGAGTTGAACACTAAGAGACTCATGGCACGAAAACTCGTTGTTGACTCTGTGGGATACTGGCTCAAAGAATTTCATATTGACGGATACCGATTTGACCTAGCGACCTCATTCGAACCGGAAACAGTAAAGGCAATAATGAAAAAGGCAAAAGAGATAAATCCGAATGTAATCATGACGGCAGAACCATGGGTAGCCGGCGGTTCTGGTGCCAGCTCCAAAAAAGATTTTCTCGATGCCGGCTACGCAGTCTGGAACGACTCTTCAAGGGCAGCAATCAGGGGCGGTGCCAACCGACCTCTTAAAAAAGGACAGGCTTTCATGATCGGCAACGCTAACAATGCCGCAGAACTCGCAAAGTACTGGAAAGGGATTTCACTCGGCAATTCATGGCAGTCGGTTGATTACATAAGCTCCCACGACGATACCGAAGTTAGCGATATGATAAGAATTTTGAGCGGTTCCTACGAATACCTTGATAAAGATGGAAATATCAACAGAATTAAAGACAGAACAGCATTCGTAAAATACAACGACACTCTGTTAAAAATGGCAAAGAACGCAGCTGTATCACTGTTTTTCTGCCAGGGGCCGATCATGCTCCACCTCGGACAGGAATTCGGCAGAACAAAACTTACGCCAGACCTCACTGGAAAAGTTCCCGAAGTCACAACCAACGGACCGATAGGGAGCGGCTCAGACAACCTTGTATTTCTCGTTCCGTCACCGAACTCCTACCAGGCCGACAACGAGACCAACTACATCAACTACAACGATGTCAAACTCAACCAGGAGCTCTTTGACTACTACAGGGGACTCATAAAGCTCAGAGGAATGGATGAACTTTTTAGAAAATCCAAACCGGACGAAATAACAATACTCAACGCTGCAAATAAAAACTCCTTGGGAATTAATCTCAAAAATAAGATATTTGGTTTTGTTAATACAGATCCGTCTAATCCGGCAGAATACGAAATCCCTCAAGGAAAATACTCTGTACTCGTAAACGGCAAGAGTGCCGGAACCGAAGAATTGTCAGTTATTTCCGGTGGAAAGATAATTGTTGATCCGGCAACATCACTTATAATTAAACTGAAATAATAATATGATCCGAAAAGGTTCATAAAAAACAGATTGTAAATTTTACCCATATGGGTAAAATTTACAATCTTCCTCAAGTCACCACAGGAAATCCAGCAAAAAACATATACTTAATCAGGTCAATTTTTCTTATATTTAACGAGGCAAAGTCCCAATAATAAAAATCTCCGGTCTCATTATAAAAAAAGATCTTTTTTACCGACTCACGGAGCTCCTCAAATTCAGTTCGACTGCACATGAAATGGTGTTCCTCCGCAAGTCCGGCGCCTATAAATTTGACCCAATCCTCATTCTTAAACCGATCACGGCACTTAAAATTCTCGGCCAGAAATCTAAAATACAGAGAATATTTAGCGCCGATTATCTCGCAAATCTCCCCATTCTCCAGACTATCTGCACGCCCGATAAAATCGATATCCTCGGCAAGCTCAATCCGTCTTTTTTCCGGCAGCAGTCAGATCA
>JBFZEO010000211.1:0-5570 GCA_041306845.1 Spirochaetota bacterium | reverse complement strand
AAAGTTGTCGGTAAAACCTGATTACAAGGATGAGAGTTGTGAATGTGAGAAACCTCCTAGCCTTTATGCTGCTTTTTTTGAATTCATTATTATTTGGAACAGATTATACCAGACTTACCCTGCCTCAAAGGGATTATCAGGGATTAAAATATCTCATTGATTTGAGGTATTTAAACTCTGTTGACAAAGCCGGTGATCTCAAAAAAGCAGATACTGCTTTTTATGAACTGCTCAGTATCAATCGCGGTGTCGTAAAAGATTTTATCATTTTTGTCTACAATGAGAGGAGCTGGATGAGGAATTCGGGCTCAGCGTGGATTGATGTTAATCCTGATAAGGTTTACTCCGGAGTTAAGAGATATTTTAAGGACAAAAAAACCATTCTCAAATACCTGCCGAACTCGGTTTATATCATGACTGACAGGCAAGCCGGTGTGAATGTTGTAAGTTCCTCTGTACTCGTATCGAGTTTTGTTGAATCCGCGCGTAAAGATAATAAGATCAGGTTCAGTGATCTAAAAAAGGTTAATGATAATCTTTACTGTTTTTATGTTTACGGATATTTTCTTAAAGGGGAGAGTGACCCGGGCAGTCCGATTATTTTTTTCTTAAACAGGTTAAAGAGTCCTCTGTTCAGCAGGTTGAATGGGAAATTTGCCCTTAACACAGTTGTTCTGACATCCGCAGAACCGGATACCAGGTTTATATCGGCATCTGCTAAATTTATCCCGTCATATGAATTAAAGCTAATAACCGGTGAAATAAGCAATAATCTTGACTATGTTCCCGGCGAAATTTATTACACCCGGACAGGCGGATTGAGACTCAGAACTCAGCCGCAGACTTCCGGCAGCTCAAAGATATTGACAACTCTCAGTGCCGGTGAAGAGGTCAGAGTTGTAGAAATCGGTAAATATGAGGTGGTAAAAAATGTTGGGGGCGACTGGCTTAAAGTTAAAACAAAAGCTGGTTTGACCGGATGGTGTTTTGGCACATATTTAACTAATAAAAAATTGTAATTTTCCCATTTTTTTTATATATTAATCTTATATTTTACCAAAGGAGATTTTATGTTGAACTCAAATAGTGATGTTTTTTCAATATCGACAGAAGATGTTGGACTTAAACGGTTTTTTACGAATGTGTTTTTGTGGATGTCAATCGGTATTGCAGTTACGGCGATTGTTGCACTTTATGTTTCCGGATCTAAAGATTTTATGAGTTTGTTTTTTAAGGCAAGATTTATGTTCTGGGGTTTAATCATAGCTCAGTTCGGGCTTGTTTATTTTATAGCTTCGAGACTGATGGATATGACATATAAGTCAGGGATCCTTTTTTATATGCTGTACTCGGTGCTTAATGGTGTAACAATATCAGTTGTCTTGTTTAGATACACGAGTCAGTCGATAGCAAGTACATTTTTTATCACTGCCGGCATGTTTGCGTTGATGGCGATATATGGCTATTCCACCAAAAAAAGTCTGATGGGCTGGGGCAAAGTGCTGATGATGGGACTCATTGGGATAATAATTGCCGCAGTTGTTAATATATTTTTGAGAAGCGGCATGATGCAGTGGATAATATCACTCGCTGGTGTTATTATTTTTACCGGACTTACAGCTTATGATACACAGAAATTAAAGTCGTATTACGCTGCTGAGGATTCTGTCGGCGGTAAAAGATTGTCTCAGTTGTCATTGTTCGGTGCGCTTATGCTTTACATTGACTTCATCAATCTTTTCCTGAGTCTGTTGAGTTTGTCCGGCGGCAGGAAGGATTAATCTTTTTTTGAGGAATGGACTTAACTGCAAAATTTGAGAAAGCGGAACATGATTGTTCCGCTTTTTTTATTTTTAAATATTTCATTGACTCGTCCTGTTTTTATAATTATCTAAATGTAGCATTGAAAATATTAATATTCAGGAGCGGAAAAATGAAATTTTCAGACATTGCAAAAAAGAGATACTCGGTGAGAAATTATCAGGAAAAGAAAGTTGACAGAGAAACACTTGATATCATACTGGAGGCAGGGCGTGTTGCACCGACAGCAGCTAACATGCAGCCGCAAAGGATACTTGTTGTGGAGTCGGCAGACGGACTTGCAAAGTTGTCAAAAGCAGCGAGAACTTATAACGCACCAGTTGCTCTGATAATCTGCGCCGATAAAGATAATGTATGGGTGAGACCGCAGGACGGCAAAAAGACAACCGACATAGATGCTTCTATAATCACCGATCACATGATGCTTCAGGCAACCGAACTTGGATTGGGGACGTTGTGGATGACGTGGTTCGATCCGGCAATCGTAAAAAAGGAGTTCGATTTGCCGTCCAATTATGATCCTGTGAATATTCTTCTTATCGGATACGCCGGCGGTAATCTGCAGTCTCCGGATAGACATTCACAGGCAAGAAAGCCGATTGGGGAAACCGTGTTTTTTGAAAGATTCTGATTTTTTTGGTTAATAGTTTTTATTATGGTGAATTGCAGGATTGTTCTGTATGGATGGTCTCCGCAATTCATCGTAGTCCGCCTACTTTATCATTTTGCGCCCGCGCTCTGTTATTATCAGCAGAGGAAATTTCCCTGGATTATATGCAAGATACCCATACTGCTGCATAAGGCCAATCTCCCCTTCTATGTCGCTTGTGTCCATTTTTTTAAGAGAACCATACTCATCAAATTTCTTATATTTTTCTTCGATGTCGTAAGCTCCTTTTAATATCTTGATTGCCTTTGTTTTACCTACTCTATTATTGTTCAGCAGGATAAATATCAAGATTGTGTTTTGTTCCTTAGAGAGTTTTTCGGGTATATTTTTGTTTGTTCCGCGGCAGTTGTCACACAACTTGCAGTTGCCTTCTGTGTATTCCTCACCGAAGTAGTTAAGGAGATATTTTCGTCGGCAGGATTCCCCGTTTAACATCGTATATTGAATTATTGCTTCTACTTTTGCGTTGTCGATTGCCTCTTTCTTTGAGAGGTTTTCCCTGTAATGGGCAAGCTCCTTTTCAGATATTTTCTTTCCGGTCAATTTCATCATGCGTCCCTCACGCCGCCATTCCACCGAAACTGCTTTGCTTTTGACAAGTTCTTCAATTTTACCCTCAAATTCCTTGAGCGTCAGGTCAAGCCGCCTACAGATAAATCTAATCCCGAGTTCCGCAGAATTTCCTTTTTTAAAAGATATGAGTTCATTAAAAATCTCGGATTGTGCACTTTGATACTCTTTTTTATGAAAGTATATTATGATTTTATCCTCAGATACATACTCTGTTTCGAGGATATCCATAAAGTGAAGATGTTTCAATATCGTTTCAACAAGGTTTATCGATATGTCGCAGTTTGCAGCAAGTGTTTCCGGTGACTCGGTAATATATCCGTTTTTGGAATAGCTATTTAGTTTGTCAAAGACAAATTTTAGCTTCTCAACCGACGGATTCCTATTCTTAATAAAAAAACGCTGAATACGCTCGTCTGCCGACATGGAGAGCAGGTAGCAGAAACTCAGTTTGCCGTCCCGCCCGGCGCGCCCTGTCTCCTGATAATACGCCTCGATCGATCCCGGCATGCTGTAATGGATCACGAACCGGATATCCGGTTTATTGACGCCCATCCCGAAGGCGTTAGTTGCGATAAGAATATCGACTTTGCCGCTTATGAACAGCTCCTGGTTCGTTGTTCTTGTGTTCTTGTCGAGTTTGGCGTGGTAAGGAGCGCATGTGTATTTGGTGTTCGTTCGCAGATAATTGTAAATATTGTCCACATCCTTAGTTGCGGATGTGTAGATTATCCCCGGCATTTTGACTTTACTCAAGAAAGCATCGATTTTTTTTATCTTATCTTCGTTTGTTACGGCAATCTCAACTCCGTACACGAGATTTGAACGGTTAAACCCGTTGACTATGATCTCCGGATTTGATAGTCCGAGAGAGATTTCTATATCTTTTATGACCTCTTTTGTTGCGGTGGCTGTTAGGGCGAGAATGGGAGGATTACCGAGTTCGGAGCATACGCTTTTAAGACGTTTGTACTCCGGCCTGAAATCGTGTCCCCATTCGGAGATACAGTGAGCCTCATCAACGGCGAAGAGTGAAATCTTAAGGTCTTTTATCCATCTAAAGAAAGACTCGCTTCTGAACCTTTCCGGAGTGAGATATAAAAGTTTGACCTGTCCCCGGGCGACACTCTCCATGATCTGTTTTTGTTCAACGATGTTTATGGTGGAGTTTATCATCGCTGCCGGATATCCATTCCTCACAAGAGAGTCCAGCTGATCTTTCATAAGGGCAATAAGCGGTGAAATAACGATGGTTAACCCGTCAAAACACAACGCCGGGATCTCGTAGCAGAGACTCTTCCCTCCGCCGGTCGGCATGATGCCGATTGTATTTTTTCCGGAGAGAACGCTCTCTATTATCCTGTCCTGCCCGGGACGGAACGATGTGTATCCGAAGTATTTCTTTAAGAATGCGAGCGCTTTGTTAATCATTTTTACCTTTGGGTTATAGGAGTCCCATATATATTAAATAAAAAAATATGCAAAACCGATTAATATTTTAATAAACTTTTAAAGATTGATCCCGATGAAAATCCCAACCCATCTGAAAAATATGTTGTAATCTTCATAAACTCTGTCTCTAAAATCTGCGTTGCCGACAGTACTGTTTGTGTAAGTTTTATCATTCCTGAACAATGCAAAAAACTTAAAATACACGTTGTACGGCAGATCGACCTGCATTACAGGCCCGAAACTCACATAGGCAAAGTCAGATCCCCAGCCGCCGCTTTTCATCGGAGAGTCATAATAGTGTGTTAAATTTAGATAATCCATCCAGACGTAGGCGCCGATTGTGACGATAAAGTTCTTATTATCTCTCTTGATAAACATTCCGCTGTCAAAATCGGGATCTTCCTTTATGTATATCCTGTAACCGACAAGTCCGTCGACGAGGAATCTCCATCCGCCCAGCTGTTCTCCGTAACACTCCTCGTACATATAGGGCTGATAGTCACTCACGCCGAGGAGTCCCTGATATTTAACCGTTGCGTTGCCGAGTACGACAAAGTGAGTCCATCTCTGCATCGTTTTGGGCAGGACAAACGCTGTGTCCATCTGGAATGTAGTTGTAAACCACAACTGCAGATGCGGAGCGGTAAATCCGTACCTTTTGATTACACCGTTATCATTCAGACCGATCCCTGCCATCGTGCCGGTGATCTGCCAGCCCGAGCCGATCAGAAAACCGCCGGAGAGCACAAGGAATGCCGCCGGAGTTATCGCAACTGTCGCGCCGATATTGGTTGTGATCGGGCTTATCTCGTAATTTAGTGTGAATTTGATGTTGTTCGTGTTTGTCAGCGGGTTGTTAAAATTTAAAAGGGGAGCAATTACTGAGTAGTTGGCATAAAGTTTCGCCTGGAGTCCGCCGATCCCTCCGCTTATCACACGTCCCTTGTCTCCTTTTGAATGGTGTTTGTCGTCCTCATCTGTGTAGTCGAGCGGAGTATAATCATTCCCCTGAAAATGTCCGGCTGTTTTGACACCATCGTGATTCCTCGGCAGATAG
>JBFZEO010000209.1:0-2838 GCA_041306845.1 Spirochaetota bacterium | reverse complement strand
TCAACATAAGCACAAGTCCCATAACACCGGGTACAAAGTTATACGCACCTTTCATCTGCGGATTATACAGAAATTTCACTTCGGTATTAATCTTAAAACTCTGTGCGCTTAAAAATGTCTCCTGTCTATATGCGTTAATTACACTTGTCGCATAACCTACTAATGTTGCTGCCGTATTCGGATCGGATCCGTCTGCCATGAGCATAACTTTTGCATCGCCGGCATGCATCGCATTCTCATAAAAATTGCTTCCGAACATAACGACCAAACTTATATCGCCTTTCTGAAATATCTTTTCAACTTCATCCGGATTATCAAGATAATAATTGACCTCAAAGTACTCATTGATATCAAGTTTATCTATGATTGCGCGTGTCATAGCATCTTTTGACGGATCATAGATACCGATTTTTGCATTCTTAACCTCGTTTGTGATTGCAAATCCAAATAAGATCAGCATCATAACGGGAAGTAAAAACAATATAATCATTGTCCAGCGGTCTCTGAATATGTGAAAAAACTCTTTTTTAACAAATGATAAAAACTGCTTCATGTTTAATCTCCGCTCCTCTTCGCTTTTCTTGCAAGATGGTGAAAAAGTTCTTCCATTGATTCTACTTTAAATTGTTCCTTCAGGTTTTTTGGCGTGCCGAGAGCTTCGATGTTGCCGTCCACCATTATCGATACCCTGCTGCAGTACTCAGCCTCATCCATATAGTGTGTCGTGACAAAAACAGTTATTCCGGCATCCGCAGCTCCATAGATCATCTCCCAGAACTGCCGCCTTGCTATCGGATCAACACCTCCGGTCGGTTCGTCGAGGAAAACTATTTTTGGAGAATGGAAAATTGACACTGAAAACGATAGTTTCTGCTTCCATCCCAGAGGCAGCGATTTTACAAGAGTATTTTTCTCTGCGGCAAATCCGAGTTCACCGAGAAGTTTATCTGTTTTTATCTTTATCTCTTTGGCCGGAACTCCGTATATTCCGGCGAATAATTTAATATTTTCTGCAACAGTCAGATCATCATATAATGAAAATTTCTGACTCATATAACCGATGTTTGATTTTACTTTATCGGGATCCTTGTGGATATCATAACCTGCCACATGACCAGATCCGGACGTCGGTTTACTCAACCCGCACAACATTCTCATAGCAGTTGTCTTGCCAGCCCCGTTTGCCCCGAGGAATCCGAAAATCTCCCCCTTTTTCACATCAAAAGTTATCGCGTTCACTGCCGTAAAATTACCGAAAATCTTAGTTAGTTTATCCGCTTCTATAACATTCATACACATCTCCGTTTTTATTGTTGAGCTGTAAGATCCATAAAACAATCCTCGATACCGGGAGTTATCTCTTTGATTTTGACATCGACATGTCCAGATCCCTCAAGATATCTTGTTAGTTTATCTGGAGTCAAAGATCTGTCGCTTACCGTGGCGTGGTGTGTATCGCCGAAGGCGTAACAGCTTTTTATACCCGGATATTTTCTTATATCGGCGAGTAGTCCCGACATTCTGCTGCCGGAAACTGCCCATAGAGAATGTTTAAATTGCCCGATGATATTAGCCGGAGTCTCAATTCCGATAAAATTCCCATTCATAATAAAAGCGATCCTGTCACATAGTGAAGCCTCGTCCATATACGGAGTCGAAACAATTATGGTAATCCCCTGTTTTTTGAGATGTTTTAACATCTCCCAGAACTCCTTGCGCGAAACAGGATCGACTCCGGTAGTCGGTTCGTCGAGAAAAAGAACTTTAGGTTTGTGAATGAGAGCGCAGCTTAGTGCAAGTTTTTGTTTCATTCCTCCAGATAAGGCTCCGGCACGTCTTTTTTTGAATGGTTCAATCTGCTGATAAATATCTTTTATAAGGTGATAATTTTCATTTATAGTAGTTCCGAATACAGTTGCAAAGAAATCAAGATTCTCCTCAACTGTCAAATCCTGATAAAGCGAAAACTTACCGGGCATATATCCGATTATATGCCTAATATCTTTATAGTGCTTCACGATATCCATTCCATCAATAACGGCACTTCCCGAATCCGCCATAATCAACGTGGTTAATATCCTGAAAAGTGTAGTCTTGCCGGCACCATCCGGCCCGATTATTCCAAACATTTCAGCCTCGTCGACCTCAAAACTTATATTGTTTACCGCAGTTACCTTCCCGTATCTCCGGCTGATGTTTTCTACACTTATCATGATTTTATCCCTTAAATTTCAATTTTCCGTACATCCCGATTTTAATGAAACCGTCGTTTTCCACAAGAGTCTTTACAGCATAAACAAGATTGGCGCGTTCATCCTGAGTCTGTACTGTCTTGGGTGTGAATTCGGCCTTGCTCGATATCCACACTATTTTACCATTAGACTTTTTATAGCCGTCTCTGCCCTGATCGGAGTAGACATCAACATCCTGCCCGAGTTTAATCTTGGTAATCTGATCCGAAGTCATATATGCCCTCAAAAACATCTTCTCAACATCTGCTATCTTAAAAAGTGCCTTCCCGGTTGACGCAAATTCTCCCGCCTGACAATATTTAACAATAACTGTTCCTCTGATCGGCGAGTAAATCCTGCATTTTTCTATCTGATCGTTAAGCTGTGCTATCTGTAACTCAAGCGACGTGCTCTCTTCGGTGACACCTCTACTGTTTTTCTCGAGAGATTCTTTTTGTGCTCTAAGTTGTTTTTGCAGAATGAGAACCTGCGACACCGCATCGTCAAGCTGCTTCTGAGTCGCAGCATCAGCTTTTACAAGTTTTTCGATTCGTTCTTTTTCATAGTTTGCCGTTGCAAGCTGCTGCTGTATCCCGGCAATCTGTAC
>JBFZEO010000206.1:0-2504 GCA_041306845.1 Spirochaetota bacterium | reverse complement strand
TCATCTGTCGGCGGGTAGAATGTGACGCCGCCCTTGTTATAGTAGTAAACCTCCGAATCCGTAATAATCAGAAAATAATAATCGGTTTTTATATTTCTCGTTATGATATAGGTGTGATAATACCTGTAGCCGTTCTTCAACTCGCCCCGCTCCATCGTCAGGAGAAGCGCCTCGCCGTCCCTCTGCATTCTCAGCATCACACGTTTTATATCGGCTGTCTCTTTTGCCCTGAACGTCACTCTTATCTGTTCGTTGAGAATGGGATAGGGATTTGAAACAAAATATCTATTCACCGCACTAAAAAAACTCTTTGTAAGATCCACGCCTTCCTCCTGCAAATCTATGATGCCGCCTGCTCATATGAGCAGGGCAGCTTCCGTTTTAAAATCAAAGTTTTTAGCAAAAGTATTTCAAATCCTTTAATAATATTCCTCTATTATTCCCCGGCAAGTTCGATAGTCAAATTGTAGACCCTATCACTAATATAAATTTTGTTTTCGATAAGTTCATCTAGAATCGGTTTGATTCTATCTACAATTTTCATTTGTTTTGCTTTTATTAAAACACCTAATGTACCAGTAATTCTTAATCCCATGTACTCAGCAAATTTTCTTGCTGTAAGATCATCTATTATAGACAAATCAGCTTTTAGTTCTTGTGCTAAAAGTATAACCTCAACTTCACCTCTGTGAAGAGCTGTTTTAAATAACTTTGCCGCATTTATATCTTTAATCCAGGAAATTCTGAAAAAATCATATTTATCAATAATTTTTGTTTTAATATCAACTTCTTCTCTTACTGCATTAGGAATAGTGATCTCTCCATAAATTTTATTTAAAATATCCATCCTGTTTATTGAATGTAACGAAATGATCGGCGTTGAATTGCAAATCACCTTACGCATTTGCAATATCCTTTAATAATTCATCACGATCATAATGCTCAAATATGGATATCTTATTGTCGGATAAGAAATGAATGAATTTTTCCTCTGACATCTCCGCTAATAATGCAGCCTGTCCTATTGAGAGTTTCTTTTGATAATAATAATACACAGCACTATATCTTTTCATTTCACTTGCTATTTCTGTTTCTGATTCACGTAATGAAAATAATATTTCCTCTGGTATGTTTATCGTAGCAATCTTATTCATATGACCTCCATTTTATAAAATACATTGTAACATAATAGATAGTAATTTTATAATAGTTCTTTTTTATATTACTGGATGGCATCATAAGGTCATATACTCGTTGAGAATAGGATAGGGATTTGAAACAAAATATCTATTCACCGCACTAAAAAAACTCTTTGTAAAGTCCACGCTTTCCTCCTGAAAATCTATGATGCCGCCTGCTCATATGAGCAGCCCCCAGTAATTTAACATCAAAGTTTTTACCTAAAATATTTCATTATTTCATATAATAACCTATAATAAAAATAATTATTCTAAAATTATAGAAGATAATCAGGCAAAACTATGAATGAGATCAATATTATTTATATTTTCTTTATTAACATTATTATTTTATCGGTGTTGCATTTTTCAAATTTTTTCAAAAACTATAACAATCCGGCAAAAAATTATTTAAGGAATGGATTATATCTTTTTTTATCGCTAAGCATAGCCGGTATAATCGCCTCTAAATTCACCGACGGAGATATAAAAGAATTCATAATTCTGATGAATCTAACAACAGAAATAATAATAATCTCAATAACAATTTATCTTTTCCCAGGATTTTTTTTGTATTTCAGAAAAAACAACGACCTGATTGAATTCTCTCTTTACAATGAATTCAATCTTAATATACTCGATAAAATCATAAATAAGGATGATTCCGCTGTTCAGATCACAGAGGAGGCTATCCTAAAGGAAATATGCAGAATATTTGGAGGAAACTCTGCATATATTTTTACTTTTGACACAGACTCAGCTTTATATAAAGAGACTGAAAAGTACACTGACCATACGGATAACGTCCGAGTTGATTATAATGCACTTATTAACTATATATCTCAGGACGAAGTTAAAAATTACTATACACTTATCGATCTTTACAAATACAACATCTTTGAGTATTACATCGGCGATATTCTTGTTATCCCGACAAATGTAACCAGCAAACCGGAAGGATATCTTCTAATCGTAAAACACTCCGGTAAACTGCCAAATTATAACCCGTATATAAAAAGTTTAAATATGATAAGTTACTGTTCACACAAGATATTTATGCAGATAAAAACCGGATTTATGGATCAGGAAAAAACAAACACATTCAAAATACTCCTAAACGAGATGCCGATTCTCTATTTTACAATTGATAAAAATATGAACATAAATAATTCAAATTCAAAAATGAACGATTTCTTTAAACATAAAGTCAGTTTTATAAAAGGAAGCTCTCTCCACAGAATCTTCCCCGAATCAACAGCCTCCGAGATAGAAAATGTCTCAAATTATATTTTTAATAACAAAATAGATTTTCTTTTCAAAGAACTC
>JBFZEO010000204.1:0-5729 GCA_041306845.1 Spirochaetota bacterium | reverse complement strand
AGACTAAATTTTGATGAATGGGCTTGTTCCCCATTCTCCACGAGCACAAAACTGTTGTTTTTCCCCTGCAAAATAACCGTTCCCCTCTCAACATAAAGTGTATCATCGCCGAACTCAAACGATGTCCCGCGGACAGATGCAGTCGAATTTGCCGAACGGACTTTAAAAATCGTGGTTGTCTGAGGATTTTTCTGAACGTCAGCTTTAATCCTGCCGTACTTCAGATATATATCGGAAACATTTTTGTTTCCATCAATTACAAGTGATGATAACTCAGCCTGAGTCAGCTGTTTTATCTCAATTGTTGCATTGCTTGTCTGGATGATTGCACTGGAGTTAAGTGCGGTGTATATTGTGTATCCGGAGTCGATTTTTTGATTGATAACCGCCTTTGTCCACGCTGTTCCGCCCGGCTGCTTCAACTGAACAAATCCTGTAAGCGAAACAACCTTGACCTCATAACCAAAGGCGGCAGATCCGATAGATAATATCAGAAATAAAATTGCCCAAACTTTATTCATTTTAGACCTCCAATTCTTAGAAACTTACCGAAATACCGAGTCCTATTTTCCAGAAAACAGATAAAGTACCGTCATAGATCAGACTGTTGGGAACAAAAATTCCACCCTGCAGCTCAACGCTAAAGTCACTAAAAACTTTATAGATGATATCCATATCGGCTTCGGTTCCAAGATAGACTTTGTCATAACTTGAACTTTTACTGTTGGACTCCGTATATTCCTCTTTTTCTTTGTAGAATGTTGCTCCCTTTATAACAGGTCTTAACATAAATATAACATCATTTTTAATATAAAACCTTGAGAATGTCTCCTTTTTAAGAGAATTTAGCGGTTTAATCGAACCTGATAAATTTATAGCAACTATGTTTGTCGTCTGCGGGTCTGCAACATAACTAACGGTGCTGCCGTTGATCGATCTAAAGCCGTTATCCTGCCCGGCTTTGTTCTGCACCGTCCCATTTGTGTAGACAGCGTCGTCGTCTCCATGAGCATAAACAACCCCCAATTCTATCCTGGGATTTATAAAACTGTCGATGAGATAAAGGATTTTATGGCTAATATAAAAAGTATTTATCAATCTGTCTGAATAGTAAACTTTGGTTCCGTCATCAAAGATTGTACTGTTAAATCCTGTTTCGTAAATCCCATCAAAGTTGTAGTAAAGATTCTTAATTATCCTGCCGTTTACATTAAAATTAAAATAGAAAGAAGTATATCTTCCTCCGGATGTGTTATCTTTTTGCGATAATAGTGACGGATAAGTTACTATATAATCACGTGGTATCAGGTCAACATTGGCAGTCAGATACAACCCGAAATTCTGATAAGCGACCTCATGCAATTCAAATGAAAATCCGGTGAAAATTCTCCCGTATAGCGATGCACCGTATCTCATCTTATTTAATCTTGCCGCTTCGGCAGATGTGTAATCGTCAGATAGATTAGGATCGATGAAGAAATTATACTCCTGTTTCTCCGGATCAGATATAAATCCGTCAACATTATTTTCTACGTTTCTCAGATAAAGTGAGGGAAGCCTTTTCCTGTCCCAGTTTGTGAATGTCGGTGTGTTGCCTCCAGAATTAAAGTCAAATGCCGGAGTATAATCGAAACTGTTTGTTATTCCGTACGCTCTAAATCTAAAATTGCCGACACTAAAATATGTGTCCAGACCGTCCCCTTTCATATTCATAACTTGCCCTGTCCCCTCTTTCACAAATATGCGCCCCGCTTTGAAATTAAATGCATCAAAGTTGTCTCCCGTTGATGTTTCAGACTTTAAGAAACCGTTAATATTTGACGCAGATTTTTTAAATTCCAAAAAGAGAAGATCGATGCTGGGGAATAGTGTCAAGTTGGTTAAGTCATTACCGCCTGAGTAGGAAACGTAGTATTCTTCACCGACAGTAACTCTGCTGAAGAACCTGACATTATCATTAAATTTATTGTCGATGTAGAACGAAAGGAAATTTATCGTAGTAAACTTGTTCTTGTCAAATGTATTTATCGTTGTGAATGAACCTCCGAAGAAAGGTGCACAATAAGCGGAAATTATACCGATAAATATAAACATAATAATGAATTTACTTTTTTGCATAATCACCCACCTTGCGGATGAGAGTCATAAGCTCCTCTCCCGATATCTTTCTAAACTCCGAAGTATTGTCCGGAAGAATTCCTGCCAACATCAGTTCCCTTGTTGCGTACCTTCCATTTTTGGTTGCCATATAAAACAGTCCGCCTTTAATCTTCAGATACTGAACAGAAATCAGAGAAAAATCCGCTACCGTTAATTCCGTATCAGGATTCCGAACCGGAATTTTATTTATGAACGATTTTAAATTTTCCAGTTTTTTTTCAAATGTTCCTTGCTGTTCAATATTATTCAGATGGAGAAATAAAACAACCATATCCTGAAAACTCGCATTTTTCTTGAGAATGAGATTATCGATAAAATCAGCGTCTTGAGCCTGTAGAATTTGTATGCCGGATAAAATTATAATTATAAAAACAAACTTTTTCATTTTACATCTCCGGTTTTATTTCGCAATATTGATTTGCGCTCAACATGAAATCTAAGATCTAACGAGATCATACTTTTTTGAGAAACAACTCCGTAACTAAACTCAACCCCCGGTCTAAAAAATCCAAGCGCAAGTTCAAATCCCGTTGATATTGCAAAGTCGGTAAAAGGGATCAATTTTATATTACCGTCTGAATCTTTGTTGTTTATCACATAAACCCCATTCCCAAACAGCCCGCGCGCCTCGTCTGTCATGTCGTCTGTGTCAAATTTTAAAGTGAACTCTGTGAGATTGCAGTAGAAAGACTGCGTAAGTTTTGCCTGGATAAACGGTTCAAAAAACAAGAACTTCTTGCTCAGGGCGAATGTAAAGTAAATCGTAGGAACGTATGTATGCTGGTAGAATGTAAATTTTGTCGAGATATCAGTATTATCTTCATCAAAGTAGAGTTCTCCGATATCGATTGACTCAATATTAATTAACATATCAAAGTAACTTCCCCCGGCGCCGACCGAGATGGAAGGCAGATAACTCCCGGTATCCTTTATAATCGTGTAATTTAAGTTGAGTCCTATTCTCCAGATCGTAAATTCTTTTAGATATTTGTTAATGCTTGCTGTGTTTTGAGTAAGTGAGCCTATGGGTAGAATGGTAAAATCCCCCCCTATTGCAAAACCTTTTGGCAATCCTATCTGAAAATGGATTGTCGACAACGGAATCGGTAAAAAATATCTGTCAAACCAGCCGACCGGCGATGATTCATTGCCGAATCCGGCATCGTCATAGATCGAGTCCCAGTCATTCCCGCTAAAATTAAGATTTTTAAAACCTTTAAAAGGATTGTCGAACATTATCATTCCGCTGGATGTACCAAATCTAAATGAAGGAAAATCGCCTATCGATGCGCTGCCGGTTACCTTGCCGCCGGAACTGCCAAGTCCGGAGATAGAAGAGTAATCTGAATTAATATAATCAATAGTATCCTCAAATGAGGAGAACAGATCGTTTAAAAAGACACCTTTATCCACAGAAAACAACCGCGAAACAGAGAGTAGAACTAAGATTGAAAAAATAAATAATTTTATCATTTTATATTTCCGTTTTTTAATTAATCTTGATTCTTATCTTTATTTATTATAATTCGTTTTTTTTAATAAAGGGTTATATTTTGATGAAATCCAAATATTTTTGTTTTAATAACTAAAGTATACTTGAAATATGATGGTAATTTTGGTAATCTTCTTGAAATATTTATTTGAAAGGATGTAAATAATGCTGTCTGATATCGAAATTTCTCAGCAAAATAAACCAGTATATATAGAAGAGATTGCCAAAAAAGCAGGACTTGATAGATCAGATATTGAGCTTTATGGTGATTATAAAGCCAAGATAAAATTTGAAAAAGTTAACGAGATGGTTAGCGGTAAAAAGAATGGTAAATTGATCCTTGTTACTGCTATAACTCCTACGCCGGCTGGAGAAGGAAAATCCACTGTGTCTGTCGGACTCGGCGATGCACTAAATCATCTTGGAAAAAAGGTAATTATTGCCTTGAGAGAACCTTCACTCGGACCATGTTTCGGTATAAAGGGCGGTGCGACCGGCGGCGGTTATTCGCAGGTAGTTCCCATGGAGGAGATAAATCTCCATTTTACCGGAGACATACACGCTGTAAGTTGTGCGAATAATCTTATCGCGTCAATCATCGACAATCACATTCACCAGGGAAATACTCTTAACATCGACCCAAGACTGATAACATGGAAAAGATGCGTTGACTTGAATGACAGAGCCTTGCGTAAAATAGTTATAGGACTTGGCGGACACGCAGAGGGCGTACCGAGAGAGGATGGTTTCAACATATCGGTTGCCAGCGAAATCATGGCGATCTTGTGTCTCTCAAGAAATATAAAAGAATTAAAACAGAAAGTTAGCGAAATCGTTATTGCCGAGACTTATGATAAGAAATTTGTCCGGGTAAAAGACCTTAAATGTGAAGGTGCTGTTGCAGCTCTGCTCAAAGACGCTGTCAGACCTAATCTCGTTCAGACTCTCGAAAGGACTCCGGCTTTTATACACGGCGGACCTTTTGCGAATATTGCCCACGGCTGCAACAGTATAGCGGCAACCCTTTCGGCACTCCATCTGGCAGATTATGTTGTGACAGAGGCGGGTTTTGGTGCCGATCTCGGAGCTGAGAAATTTATAGATATTAAGTGTCGTAAATCCGGTATAAAGCCGGATGCCGTTGTCATAGTAGCGACGGTCAGAGCTCTCAAGATGCATGGCGGAGTAGAAAAATCGAATCTCAGTACAAAAAATACTGAGGCTGTACAAAAAGGAGTTTGTAACCTTGAGCGTCATATCGAAAACATGAAGCAGTTTGGGGTGAATGTTATAGTTGCTATAAACCATTTCGTTACCGACTCTGAAGATGAGATAAACGTTATAAAGAGTGCAGCAAGAAAACACGGTGTTGACGCTGTTATAACGATGGGCTGGGGTGAGGGCGGCAAAGGGGTTGTCGGGTTGGCAGAAAAGGTTATCGAACTCTCGTCAAAACCTTCCGATTTTAAATTCTTATATCCGGATGAACTCAGTCTAAAAGAAAAAGTAGAAAAGATTGCCAAAAATATATATCGTGCTAAATCAGTAGCCTGGCACCATGCCGCTCTGAAAAAACTTGAGAAATATACAGAGGCCGGTTATGGTCACCTGCCGGTTTGTATCGCAAAGACGCAGAATTCCACTTCGCACGATAAAGCTCTTATCGGAGCTCCAGAGGGGTTTGATATGCCGGTTAGAGATGTTTCTCTCTCCGCAGGTGCTGGATTTATAGTAGTTCTTGCCGGCGACATCATGACCATGCCGGGACTGCCTAAGATCCCGTCTGCCGAGTTTATTGATATCGATGATAATGGTGTTATAAGCGGATTGTTTTAAGATTTGATTTTATAAAAAAAGAGATGGAGTCATATGGGTAAATACCAGATGACTCCTTTTTGTTTTTGGAGAGAGGAAATGTATGTGACG
Source organism: Spirochaetota bacterium (assembly GCA_041306845.1). Lineage (GTDB taxonomy): Bacteria > Spirochaetota > GWE2-31-10 > GWE2-31-10 > GWE2-31-10 > JBFZEO01. Next base: position 151 of record JBFZEO010000204.1, on the reverse strand, counting down.
AGACATAATTCTTTGTATACTTAAGTGTTAGATACAAGAAAGTAACAAATGGTTTAATTAATCTTCAAGTTTTTTTGTATTAGTTGAGAATGATATTATTTCTTTAAAAAATGTATTTTTGAGTTGCGATATAAAGGAAAGCACTGCATGA
>JBFZEO010000203.1:0-4803 GCA_041306845.1 Spirochaetota bacterium | reverse complement strand
ATAAATACTGCCATAAGATGCGGTGCCAACACCATTAACATACCGGATACAGTCGGATATGCGATCCCGGAAGAGTATGGTAATCTGATTAAGTTTTTGAGGGATAGTGTTCCTGAGTTTGAGGATAAGGTTTATCTGAGTGTGCATTGCCACAACGACCTCGGGCTAGCGAATGCAAACTCTCTTGCAGCAGTCTACAACGGGGCGACCCAGGTGGAATGTACTGTGAATGGGATAGGTGAGCGAGCCGGTAATACTGCTATGGAAGAGTTTGTCATGGCACTAAATACAAGGGCAAAATACTTTGGTAAAACAACAAATATTGATACCAAAAAAATTTATCCGGTATCGAGGCTGCTTACTCATATAACAGGGCTTATGCCGGCGAGAAATAAACCGATAGTCGGGGATAATGTTTTTATCCATGAATCGGGGATTCATCAGGATGGGGTTATAAAGAATAGGGAAACCTATGAAATAATGAAGCCGGAGTCGATAGGGAGAAGTTCGGAAACTCTTGTTCTCGGGAGACACTCAGGGTTGAACGGGTTCAAAACAAGTCTTGAGAAACTCGGGATAAGGATTACTGATAAGGACAAGTTCGATGAGGCTTATAAAAAGTTTAATGAACTGGCTGATGTAAAAAAAGAGATCTATGACGATGATATCCTTGCCATCGCCGGCGACTTGCTGGGGAGTACGACCGACGGATATATTATGGATTATGTGAATATTAACTCCGGTAATACTATAATCCCAACGGCTACTGTCAAGATAACAAAGTGCGATAAATCGTATCAGGCGGCTGCTACCGGTGACGGTCCGGTTGACGCTGTTTTTAAGGCGATTGATTCTATAACCGGCGTTAATACCATTCTCAAAGAGTATATCGTTCAGGGCGTAAGCTCGGGCAAGGATGCTCAGGGTGAGGTTAAACTCACAATTGAGATCGAAAAGGAGATCTACACCGGTCGTGGAACTTCGACAGATGTTATCCAGGCGAGTGCGAAAGGGTATCTCAATGCGATCAATAAATACAAAACGTTAGCTAAAAAGTAATTATGCCTTTTTGAAATTATATTAAATTAGGGCTGTCTCGTGCGGATATTTTGCGGAGACAGCCTTTTTTTTTGAGGTGAATGTTAATTTTGTCCGGCGGTGAACGTTAGTGTTTTCAAAAATGCCTGTTATATGAGTTTCATCGTGGATAGTACCAGATAAATACTTATTAAGATTATGATTACACCGCAGACCTTCTTGAAAATTTCTGAGATATTTGTTTTGTCATTCAGCTTCAGCACATTCTCTATGAACTCCGTAAAAGTTCCGGCAACGATTATAATGAGGCAGTGTCCGAGTGCATAGGATAATATGATCCCTATCGAAAAAATCATATTTTGAGCCGCCGAGCTCAATGCAACTCCGAGAACAGGTGCCGCGAATCCGAATGTACATGGACCGAGTACAACTCCGAAAAGGAATCCCATCATAAATGCAGAAAATAAACCTTTTCGTTTTATGCCCGGAGTCCCATTCTTAAATATATCCGGCGATGGCAGAATGCCTATAAAATTAAGCCCGACAAGCAGGAAAATCAGAGCGGCAACATAAATAGGCGCGTCACCTATTGACCCAAGCATTTTTCCCATGAGACCGGTAATTATTCCTATAATCGTAATTGTCAGTAATATGCCGAGGGCAAACATTCCCGATAAAAAGAATGCTTTTTTTACCGGAAGTTTTCCCTGTCCTCCGATGAATGCAACGAGCAGCGGGATGCTCGACAGATGGCACGGACTCAGGATAACACTTAAAATCCCCCATACAAAAGAGACCGAAAGGGCAAGAGCGGCATTACCGTACAATGCCGTAGTCAATGTTTCAAATATTTTTAAAAGCATTATTTTACACCTTTCATTTTAAGAACTTTCTCGATCTCTTCCTGCGGAAAGAATCCCTCGTGCCGGAAATATTCTTTCCCGTTACTATCGAGAAAAACCTGTGTCGGGATGACCCGAATCTTGTACTTTTCAGCCATCGGAGCCTCTTTTTCTGTCCATACGTCATAAAATACTACATTTATTTGATCTTTGTATTTTTCTTCAACAGCTTTTACTATCGGCTGCATCATCTTGCATGGAACACATTTTACAGATCCGAGTTCTATAAAAGTTACTTTAACATTACTCTTTGACTGTGCCGAGAGTTCCATGCTTATCAGAATTAAGAATAAAACAGTTAATAATACTATTCTTTTCATCGAGTTCCTCCTTCTATAAATTATATTTTTTTGACTATTTTCATGGTAATCGAGTTTATAATCTCTTCTGTAATCTCAGTTTTACCTTTCTCTACACCATAATCGGTCATTAGTATTTGTGTGAATGGTAATCCTGCATTTTCAAACATCTTTTTTCCGCATCCTACAGGACACCCGTCGATTACGATATTTTTAGCACATTTAGCTGATTCTATAAATCCTGACAGATTTGCACCAATGCCGGCGAGACAGGTCATTTTCCCGGCTCCATTTCTCATCATCTTTCTCGAAACAGCGTCTGCCAGATATCCGGTATTTGCCGCTCCTGAACAAGAATAGATTAATTTTACTCCATCGCAGTCACATCCGCAGTTACAATTGCTCATATTTTTCTCCCATTTTGTATTAACTTAAAAATTTCTTGATCTCATCAACCGTCAGTAGTTTGCCTACCGATTTCACCTCGTTGTCGATCACAAGCGCCGGCGTCATCATAATGCCGTAATCCATGATTTTATTGATGTCGGATACTTTTTCGACTGTTGCCGCACCGCCTGCCGATTCTACCGCCTTTTTTACATTCTCCTCCAGCTGCTTGCATTTTGGGCAGCCTGTGCCGAGTATTTTTATTGTCATTTTTTCCTCCTTTTTGTGTGGAATGGATTTTTTATCTCTCAAACCATGTTTTTGTTCTGTTTGATATCTTGACCAGAGTCAGCATTACCGGGACTTCTACAAGCACTCCGACTACTGTTGCCAAAGTCGCGCCGGAAGTTAATCCGAAAAGTGAGATTGCAACTGCTACTGATAGTTCAAAGAAATTGCTTGCTCCGATCATAGCTGCCGGACTTGCGATATCGTGCTTTAATTTCAAAAATTTTGCTATGATATAAGCAAGCGCAAAGATAAAGAAAGTTTGTATTATCAGCGGTACTGCTATCAAAAGTATATTAACAGGTTGTTTTATAATTACATCTCCCTGAAATGAAAATATAATTATCAGAGTCAGGAACAATCCGATTATGGTGATTCCGTTAAATTTAGGGATAAATTTATTCTCAAAGAAATCGGCACCATTCAGCCTTGTAACAACCAATCTAGTGATAACTCCCAGCGATAAGGGGATAAGGACAAAGAATACCACAGAGATTAGAAGTGTGTCGTAAGGAATTGTTATGCCGCTTATCCCGAGGAGCAGCATAACAATCGGGGAAAACGCAATAAGTATAATCAGATCGTTTATTGCAACCTGAACCAATGTGTAGGCCGGATCTCCTTTTGTCAGGTAACTCCATACAAATACCATGGCTGTACACGGGGCAGCTCCAAGAAGGACTGCACCTGCCAGATAACTTTTTGCATTTTCCGGAGTGATTAACCCTTTAAAAATTATATTGAAAAATATCCATGCAAAGAAGTACATTGTGAATGGTTTTATAAGCCAATTTACAATTACTGTTACCGCAATCCCTTTGGGCTGGCTGGCTGATCTTATGATGCTGGTAAAATCTATTTTTAACATCATAGGGTAGATCATAAGCCAGATGAGAATTGCAACCGGTATTGATACGTGTGCGTATTCCATTCTGCTCAAGAAATCCGGAATGAATCCAGCAAATTTTCCTATCGATATTCCGGCTGCAATGCAGACAAGAACCCATATGGTAAGATATTTTTCAAAAAAAGTTATCCCGTCTTTTTTACTCATTATTACCCCGTTTTATCCTATAAAATCTTTGATCTTTGCCTTGATCTCGTCCCGGACAGTTCTTGTAAATGCAAGTTTCTCTTCGTCACTTCCTTTGAACGATGACGGATCTTTGAATCCCCAATGTTCCCTTTTTACAATTCCCGGAAAAATCGGGCATTTTTCGGCGGCCTCCGGATCGCAGACGGTTATCACGTAATCGTAAGTCTTACTGCTTTTTACCATTTCGAATACTGATTTTGTCTTGTTCTGAGAGAGATCGTATCCGATCTCAGACATCGCTTTTACAACTGTCTGATTAAGAACGCCGGGTTCGAGTCCGGCACTTTCCGCTTCAAATTTCTCAGCTCCCATTCCATTCAAAAAAGCCTCCGCCATCTGACTCCGCGCCGAGTTGTGGATGCATACAAACAAAACTCTCTTTTTCATAATAACCTCCATTAAAATTAAAAGTAAAATTAAAAGAATGAACCGAAAAATGTTCCGGCTAAAGTTGACAAAATAACTACAAGTGACACATATACTATGGTTTTCTTTGCTCCGATCATGCTTCCTATGGCGAGCATGCTTGGGAGTGAGAGTGCCGGTCCGGAGAGGAGAAGTGCCAGTGCCGGACCTTTACCCATTCCGCTACCCATGAGTCCCTGCAGAATGGGAACCTCGGTCAAAGTGGCAAAATACATGAACGCACCGGCAATTGAGGCAAAAAAGTTAGAAAATAAAGAGTTCCCGCCGACAAGCGAGCTCACCCATTGAGATGGTATAATCCCCTCATGTCCGGGCCTGCCGAGCAGAAAACCAGCGATGAGGACACCACCGAAAAGGAGCGGCATGA
>JBFZEO010000202.1:0-4718 GCA_041306845.1 Spirochaetota bacterium | reverse complement strand
CTACGACTTTGTTTTTTGAGATACCGCCTATGAGGATAACATTCTTTGGATTAACTGTCGAAAGGAGTTCTGTAATCTTACCGGCTATCATCTTGCAGAGTCCGGCTACAACTGCGCCCTTAGGTTCCCCTTTGTTCAGAGCGTGTGTACAGTCTGATTTACAGAAAACTGAACATCTTCCGGCGATTTTATGAGGATCATTTCCTTCAACGGCGGCGATTGCTTCTTCAGGAGTGAGATTCATTCTCCTTATCTGCTGTAGAAAAAACTCGCCTGTACCGGAAGCACATTTATTACCCATGTAGACTTGCGATATTTTGTGAGAATGGTCAAGTTCGTATACGATCACAGACTCTCCGCCTGCCGATACGAGGAGGTTGTACTCCGAATTGTCAAGATTTAAATAGGTGAGTGTCTCTTCGATAGCTTCCGGTTCTGTTATACCGGAAAGATTTACATTCTCACGGAACTTACGTCCTGTAACAGTTACACGATCAAAATTCTCCGGTTTCATATCTTTTAATATATCGATAAATGTTTGATGAGCGTTCCCCTCGTGTGATTTTGAGATTATCTTATCAATTTTGATTTTATTTTCATCATTATTTATGGCGCAGACTGAGATTGTTGATGCGCCGAGGCAGATGCCTAAAGATTTCATTATTGACTCCTATGGTTATTTCTATGACATTTACGGTTTATTTAAAACACCTTTAAAATTGAACTACAATATACTTTATTAGATGTAAAAAGTCTATATTCGCATCCGGAATTAATCAAGATTTTACCTAATATGCTTTCCCAATTGTAAAAAATAACAATTATTTATTATCTATTTTATTATAAAATGTTATATTCGACGGGAGGTTGCGTAGTTGAATAAGTTTTTTTCCTTATTTTCTATTGTATTTGTTCTTTTGTCATGTAAATCGCAAGTTTTCTTTATTTCAGATAGATTCGAAGAGTCCGCTGATGTAAACATTTTTGTCGGTTTTGATGAAACTTCCAGAGTAGACGGCTATTATATCATTCACAATGAAGACAGCAGTTCAGATAGTGCAAAAACTGTTGCTGAGGCAGATTTATCTGATAACACTTCGGATACCAATCTTGATGCCTCGTCGGATATAAATCAAGAAAGACAACCTAAAATAAAAAAAGTTTATGTTGATGAACCGGAAAAAATCGAACGTTATAAAAACATAATAAAAATTTTTAAAGAACAGATTAAGTCCACCCTTCCTGAAAAATTATCTAAAAAGAAAATTAAAAAAGATATCTATCTTTTGCCTTCAAATGCAGACAAAAAGAACCTGACCTAGATTATTATTAAAGAATACTCTGAAGGCGAATTCAATATTATTAAAAATATAAATACCGCAATATACATCCAGGCTAAAGTTTATAACGATAAAGAAAAAATGATTGCAAATTTTACCAAAAATTATATATTGAGTCCTAAAATAATTTATCCGTATGAAAAAGAGCGGATAAGATATGTTGCGGATTTGTTTATATCAGATTTTGTAAACTTTGCAGATATGGGATTATTGGTGAAATCAAAAGAGAATAATAAAAATAGCGGATCCGAAAAAAGGGGAAAAGAATGAAAAGATTGATTGTAATAACTTTTATAATAACTGTTTTTGTCGGATGTAAATCTATTGCATCTACAGCTGAGCAGAAAAAAGCGTGGGATTTTGAGAGATATGTACTTGATGCTCAACAAAATACCAACAAGCAGAAGTATAAATCTGCAATCAAGAGTTTGTTTGATGTTAGTGTAAAGTATCCTAATGAGAACAAAGTCACTGTTAATTACCTCATTGGGTATAATTTTTACCTTCTTAAAAATTATGTTCAGGCAAAAAAACATCTTGAGCTTGTTTCTTCTTTGAACGAGGTTGAGAGTGTTCAAGGAAATCTTATTGAGAATGAAAAATTTGTCGTACTAAGCAGGATCCTCCTTGAGAAAATTGATAATCAACTTAAATCATTTGATCCTTACCACATAAAAGAGGATATCGAAGCGAATAAGAAGGTAAAACCTAAAACCTGATCCTTTTCTAAATCATAGCTACGATATTTGATCTGTGAAAAGCCTTTTTAGAACCAACTAAAAAGGCTTTTATGTTTTATTTGTCATCGAAATTATTCCCGTATTTTCTTTTTATTTTATCCCTTATTCTGTTAATTAATGATGATACGGTTCCCTCGGCTATATCAAGTTTTTCGGCTATCCATCTGTTTGACGGCTGGATTTTATACTTTGCGTAAACTTTTTCTATTTTTCTTTTATTATTATAGATCCTCTGTTCCTTCTCTTTTAAGATTGCCATCTCAAGTTCTGACAGCATATACTTCTGTTGCATTTGAATTTTTAGAAGCTGCTGATAATAGCTATTCATTTTGATTTCCATACTAATTTTTCTTTTCATCTTCTCTTCCACCTTGTCGCATGTAATGAGATCTTCCGAGTAAAAACCGAATTTATATTTTAATATAGTTCTTTCAGTATCTGTAAGGTTAGTTATTTTGTAATGTTCGTGGGGTTGTTCCGAATTCTTATCATTGTAATGAGATCTTAATTTGTTTTCATCCAGCTCTCTATCACCGCATAAATTATCCCTCTTTTTATTTCGCCGCAGATAAAGAACAAAACATCTTTTTAGAACAAAAATAAACCAGGTTTCAAATCTGCAGTTTTCAATCTCTTTGTATTTAGATACAATTTTTTCAATTGATCCTAATATTTCCATATAAAATTCACTTCTAATATCCGGATCATAATTTTTAAATAATTTTGGTATTATTAAAATAGTCGGAGTCAAGACCGAAATAATCTCTCTTCTTGATAATCTTCCGGAAAGATAGCGTTTTACTGAAATCGTAATTTCTTCACTCATTATTCCCCCAATTTTTTTATAAAATGTCTATATTATTATTAATTGCAGATACTTTGATTTTCGATTAATAAATTTAAAAAATTAGTTAAAAATTTTCTAATTTATCCCTTGAAATTTAAAAATTAAACAAATTTACTGCCATTTTTACATAACAGTGGTATAATTCACTGGTAATGTTATAAATGGAGATTTTTTAGATGAGATCTGTTCACGATGAGATAAAGTATTTGATGGATGAGATAAACAGGGCTGACAGGGCTTATTATGTTGATTCTAAACCGGTGATGAGTAATGCTGAGTATGATAAGTTGTACAACAGGCTCCTTGTTCTGGAGAATGAGTACCCTTTGTTGGCAGATAGCAATTCACCCACAAAGAGAATAGGATCTGATATCACTAATGATCTACCAGAAAAATCCCATACGATACCGGTACTCTCTCTTGATAAATGTTATGATGTTTCCGAATTGACCGGATGGATGAGAAAAATATATTTGAAATATCCTGAAGGGAATGATTTTGTTGTTGAACCAAAGATTGATGGTGCCGGTGTTGTGCTTTATTATAATGAAGGCAAGCTTGTCAGCGCACTAACAAGGGGCGACGGTTACACCGGCAACGATATAACAGCGAATATTAAAACTATAAAGTCTGTCCCTCTTGAAATTGATTACAAAGAGGAGCTTGCCGTGAGGGGCGAGATTTACATTCCCAAAGATGAGTTTGATGCTTTAAACAAGAAGAATGCGGATAACAACTACGCAAATCCGCGTAATCTGGCAAGCGGTGCAGTCAGGCGTCAGAAATCTTCCGAAGTGGCCGGTTATCCTTTAAGGTTGTTTATCTATGAGGGCTTTTTTAAGGAGCTTCCGCATGATAAGCATATAGACAATCTTAAATTGCTTAAGGAACTCGGTTTCCCGTTGAATGAAGAGGTCGCATTCCTCACAAATAAGCAGCACTTTGATTACAGTAAAACGTTTAAAAAAATATTTATAAACACTGCTGATAAGATAGATGAGTATGTTGCGATGATAGGAAATGCCCGCAGTTCGCTGCAGTATGAGATAGACGGATTGGTTATTAAACTAAATGATCTCAATCTGCGGGAGGAACTTGGATTTACACAACACCATCCGCGGTGGGCAATAGCGTATAAATTTGAGGCACCGAACAGTATAACCGTTGTGGAGGATATAATTATCCAGGTCGGACGGGGCGGCAGGATAACTCCTGTGGCTGTTTTAAAACCGGTTAAGATTGCCGGATCAACGGTCAGCCGGGCGACCCTCCATAACCAGCTTTACATAGATGAGCTTGAGTTAAATATCGGAGATACAGTTTCAGTATCTAAAAGGGGAGATGTTATCCCGGCAGTAGAGGAGGTTATCTCTCACACCGGGGCAACCGGTTCATATAAACTGCCGCAAAACTGTCCGTCGTGCGGTACTGCTCTTTTGGCGGACGGGGCTCACCTTTTTTGCAGGAATGATAATTGTCCTCAGAAACAGCTTGCCGGACTTCAGTACTTTGCAGCGCGAACTCAGATGGATATAGAAACTCTTGGAGATAAAACAATCGAATTTCTATATGAAAAGGGATTTATAAAAAAGATATCCGATTTTTATACGTTTGATTACAATAAATTAGAGGGATTTGAAGGTTTTAAGGACAAGAAGATTAATAATATCATACAATCTATAGAGCGTTCTAAATCAAAACCATTTAAAATTCTCCTTTATTCTTTGGGGCTAAAGGATATCGGCGAAAAGGTAGCCTCCCTTCTTACTGATAAATTTAGGAATATCGATG
>JBFZEO010000201.1:0-5465 GCA_041306845.1 Spirochaetota bacterium | reverse complement strand
GATTTGGCTAAATATAAAATTGTTATAGTAAGAGGTGTTCAGCATACAGCTGATATAACTGAAGGGCTGCCGAATGTTAATGTTGTTGATACTACAGAACAAATGATGAAGTTTCTGCAAGTAGGCAGAGTTGATTTAGCATTGGCAAATAGAATTGACGGACTAGCAAGTTTGAAGATGGCAAAAATTGAAGATATTGTTGCCGGAGAAACTTTAGCAAAGAATGATCTCTACATTTACATTCATCCAAACAAAAAAAATGTAGTTGAAAAAATTGACCAGGCTATAAAAAAGATTAAATCTACCGGAGAATTGGATAAGCTGGTAAAAGAATCAGAAACTAAATATTTAAATAGCATCCGGTAAATGCGTGAATAGTTCGTCTTTAAATATTGATCTATTGATTAATATAAAAATTTAGATAAATCCAGTATTGGAATGAGGAATTTTTTATGAATATTAAACAGAAACTTTCATTTTATTTCTTTTCTTTATTAATTGTATCCTATTTATTATTTACAATTGGTTTCTCATTTCTCTACTGGAATAATGAAAAGACCAAACTTATCAAAACTATGGCTGAAAATGCCAAAGTCATAGCTGTAACAACAAGTAGAAGTGTTTATAATATGGATGAAGCCGGGTTAAAAGAAATTATAAATAATTTCTTTGATAAAGAAGAAATTGTGAAAATACTGATTAAAGACAGCTTTTACACTCATGTTGATCTTACTAAAGAAAAATTTACTAAGCCTATTTTATTAAATGAGAAAATATATTTTGATGGTAAACCGATAGCTGATTTAACAGTTGGATTTACGAGTTCCTTTATAGAAAAAAGACTGCAGCAAACTGTTTTATTTATTCTTGTTTTTGTTTTGTTAATTATTGTGATTTCACTGCCGATTGCCTTCTTTTTGATAAAGAGGGTAACTGATCCTATAAAATTTACGGTTAATATGCTAAAAGACATATCTGAAGGGGAAGGCGATCTCACGAAAAGAATAGAAGTTGTCTCCAAGGATGAACTTGGTGATTTAGCAAAATATTTCAATCTTACTTTAGATAAGATTCGTACTCTTGTATCGCTTGTGAAAAAACAGTCGGCCATTCTTCAAAATGTCGGCGTAAATCTATCCTCAAATATGACGGAAACTGCCGCAGCGATAAATCAGATAAGCGCAAATATCCAGAGTATAAAAAATCAGACTACAAACCAGTCTGCAAGTGTTGAGGAAACAACTGCAACGATGGAGCAGATAATAAAAGGTTTTGAGAAATTAAATCAGCTCATATCGGATCAATCTGCAAATGTTAGTGAATCATCGTCTGCGATTGAAGAGATGATGGCAACCATAAATAGTGTTACGCAGACCCTTGTAAAAAATTCTGACAATATAAACAAATTAATTGATTCCTCTGAATCGGGAAGAAAATATCTTAATATAATTGCAGAAGATATACAGCAAGTGGCAAAAGAGTCAGAGGGGCTTCTTGAGGTCAGTAAAGTTATCAAGAATATCGCCAGCCAGACAAATCTTCTTGCTATGAATGCGGCAATAGAAGCGGCGCATGCCGGAGATTCGGGTAGAGGATTTACAGTAGTTGCCGATGAAGTGCGAAAACTGGCTGAGTCATCCGGGGAACATGCTGTAACCGTTGCAACTGTTCTTAATAGAATAAAAGCCTCGATAGAAACCATTACCAGTTCAACTGAGAATGTTTTGAGTAAATTTAATGTTATTGAAGTTGAAATAAAAACTGTCAGCGAACAGGAAACTATAATCAGAAGTGCAATGGAAGAGCAGACAACCGGGAGTAAACAGATTCTTGATGCGATAAGCCAGCTGAATGATATCACTCAGAAAGTTAAGGTCGGTTCCAGTGAAATGCTGACCGGAAGTCAGCAAGTAATACAGGAGGCTGTAAACTTGAATACCATAACGCAAGAGATCACGAACGGAATGATTGAGATGACAAGCGGAACGGAACAGGTTACTATTGCGGTTAATAAAGTGAATGAACTTACTGAAGAAAATAGAATGAGTATCGATGCTTTAGTGAAAGAGGTTGGAAAGTTCAAGGTGGATTGAATCCGGGCTGTCTAAAAAGTTGACCAAAATAATCTCAGATATAATCTTTGTTTTCTTCTTTATCTCCCTAATAATCGGGTAAGGTTTTGTGTGCTTAAACTAATCTGGAGCCTATGTTTTCAAGCATTATTTCTGTGAGTTTATCAGAGTTTATGTTTTTAATCTCTGATACCATTCTCATAAAATCGGAAAGGATGGCGTCGGACTCGGGAGTCATGTAGTCTGACTCGATAAGGAGGTTGCCGGGCGGGCAGAATGCGATGAGTTCCTTTATATCGTTTTTTTTGCCGAGCGAGAGCGGGTTGAATGTAACCAGCCCGTTACGGTCGATAATCTTTGTGAGATCGGTTATATTTCCCTCAAATCTGTGCTGGATAAATCTCAAATCTGCGTTGTTAAACCGTTTTAATTCTCCGAATAATATGTCGTAAGCGTGAACACAATGGATCGAAATCATCCTTTTGTACCTAACAGCAAGTTTCAAGTGCTCCTCAAAAACTTCTATCTGCCGCTCAAGTCCGTTCTGTGCCGGATTTTTCTTTGCCCGATATCTGTCGAGTCCGGTCTCGCCGATGTGAACACTTTTATCGTTCTGCAGAATGGACTCAATGTGTGTCAGAGCTGCACCGGTTTTATCATCTATAAACCAGGGATGGATGCCGATGAAGCGGATAACATTCCCATTCTCAAGCTGCATAATCCTGTCGATCGAACGATGGTCGGTTGCAGTAACAAGGTAGAGCACCTCCGGATCAAAAGGGAGATCGGCATCGTCGTTGAGATGTGTATGTCCGTCTATAAGTTTGTAGTGAGTTTTTTCCATATAAAAGATAATAATATAAATCCTGAACTTTACAAACTGATTTGACAAAAAGAGCTATTTTATATAACATTGCCGCACTTAATTATTATTGGCGGATACACATTTGGAAAATAAAAGAAAATACCTGCTTGCTACTTTTATAGTTGCCGGCAGTTCGCTTTTGTCACGAGTGCTCGGACTTTTGCGGCAGACTCTCATGTCGCGGTTCGGTGCGACCGGCGGAACGGGTGAGGCAGACTGTTTTGAGAACAGTTTCATGCTCCCCGATATTATCTACAATCTCATAGTTTTCGGGGTGATCTCGATCGTTCTCATTCCATATTTCTCCTCTTTTGTGAATAGAAAGGAGTTCGATAAGCTCAATCGTTCCTGTTCGGCAATTTTTAATCTCGTGCTGATATTAATCTGTTTTTTTTCTGTCATCGGGATCGTTTTTGCCGATCAGTTTGTGAGGATGTTCCTTGTCAAAGGGTGGGCGGATAACCCGGCAAAGATAGCGATGACAGTTGCTCTGACGCGGATTATGTTCCTGCAGCCGATATTTATGTCGATGTCGGGGATCATGAGTTCCTATCTTAATTCGCGGGAGAAATTTTTTGCGTATTCGATTGCGATTCTCGGTTATAATATCGGGATTATATGCGGTATCCTGTTTTTGTCTCCGTTCTGGGGGATCTATGGGGCGGCGTGGGGCGTTGTCGGCGGTAGTCTTTTACAGTTTATCATACAGTTTGTCAGTGCTTTCAGGAGCGGTTTCCGTCTGAGAATGGTACTCCCGGCTTTTGATAGAGAACTTCGCGGACTCATAGCGACTGCCGTTCCCCGAGTGATAGCTCTCGGCGGCGAACAGCTTGTCAAAATATTTATATCAAACATCTCATCTTTTATGGCTATGGGCGCGATAGTAGTTTTCAGATATTCGGAAAATATCGGTATGGTACCGTTCGGGATGATCGCAGTCAGTATATCGACAACAGTTTTTCCGATATTCAGCAAGTACTTCGACAGCGCGGATTATCAGGGGATGTTCAACTCGCTAGTTGAAAAACTGCGACTTGCACTGTACTTCACATTGCCATGCATAATGCTCATGATTATCCTCCGAACAGATATTGTTCGTCTCTTGATCGGTTACGGCCGCATCAATGAGAATGATATTAATCTTATCGGGATCTCAGTTGCCTATTATCTTATCGGGATACCATTCTTCTCAATGACGATTATCCTCGCAAAGTATCTTTATGCCATGAAAAAATCTTTCTCGCCTATGGTTGTTACGATAATTATGTCGGCAGTAACGATAGGAGCGATGTTTACATTCCTCAAAGCACCTGATGAAGCTGTGAAAATAGTTGGACTGTCGGTGAGCAGGGCTGTCGGATATGTTGTTCAAGCAGTTTTACTGATGATAATAGTTGTCGGAGTGACGCGACGGTTTGCACGAAATCTCACATTCCCGCACAGAGAGATAGTAAACATCATCAAGATAGTTTTACTCAATGTCGTGATCTTTATCGTGCTGTTTTTTATCTGCGGTTTTGTGAGAGTTGACAGCGGAATGGATAAACTTGACTCCATTATCCGCGGCGGAGTGATCGCATTGACGGGAGGTGCCCTCTATGTGGGATTATCAATTCCGCTAAAGATATTATCACCTGAAGTTTTTGCAAGATTTAGACGAAAATCAGCTTGAGTGTTTTTTAAAAATATGCCGGTTTTTTGCGAAAATGTTGTATAATTTTGATGGAGAGTAATTATGTATAAAATGTTGTCGGTTTTTGTTCTTCTCGCATTGTATCTTCCGGTGTTTGGACAGGAGGTTTCATTCCGCGTGGTTGAGGTGAAAGGGAGTGTCGATGTTAAAGACCGGGAGGGCAACTGGCGGCAGGCGGAGGAGGGTGATCTTCTCATAAACGGGACTGAGATTTTTACGGGATTACATTCTCACCTCTCACTTGAGATCGGCGAAAAGTCATATGTAACAATTAATCAGTTGAGCCGGGCTCTTATTAACAATCTGCGTGTACAGAAGGATCTTATAAATTCTGAAATTTACCTTATAAATGGTTACGTGATTCTCAATTCTCAAAAAGGTCCGACATACAGCAATGTAATCACGGTGACTTTTATGGACGGCGGGGCGAGATTTGACAACTCCGGCGGCGAGATCTATCTCCGTAAAGAGGTTGGAGCTGTGATAAAATGTTCTAAGGGTAAAGTTAAAATAATAAACGAGATTTCTAACAGGTACAATCTCTATGATAACGAGACCTGTGCCATTCTACCCGGCGGACGTCTTGTGGAGAGCGATTATTTCCTCAAACGAAAAGCAGCGAACAAACCGGCCGACCTGCTCAATCCTGAGGCGGACAGAGTCTATTTTGACCGACTTTTTAACTATTATACCGAGATAACCGGGGAGTGATCTGCTCCAAATGAGTGGTAGGAAAGCTTGAAGAAGTTTAACACGAAGATGGTATGATAATTTTGTCATTTCAATAAATATTGATTTGTGATATCCTTTATCTGACGGGATAAAGGAGCCGGTG
>JBFZEO010000199.1:0-2984 GCA_041306845.1 Spirochaetota bacterium | reverse complement strand
GCATTAAACATAATAGTAAGATCGTTCTCTTTAACTGCAAACGAGCAAATAATAACAATATCGGCACCAAGATACTCTCCAAGCCCGATTGCATCGTCTTCCCAGATTGTATCTCCGTCCGCTATATTATTAAGAGTCAACGCACCGCTTATCTTAGCTTCATCGATAAAGAAAAAACTATTTGTATTTAACAGTGAGTTCTTGAGAGAATCACTTAACATCGACCTTATATAATCGTATTCCTCAAGTTGGGACATATTCACAGCCGGGAGAATGGCAATCCTCCTCTTAACAAGCTCATCCGCAGCAACATCACCAACCGCTTCGTCAGCTGCGATCCTTCCGAGCAGTGTTCCGACAATCAAAAAAATCAATAAATATTTCTTAAACAAGTAAAGCTCCTTCCTGTACAAAACATACACTACCA
The DNA here is from genome assembly GCA_041306845.1 of Spirochaetota bacterium. Lineage (GTDB taxonomy): Bacteria > Spirochaetota > GWE2-31-10 > GWE2-31-10 > GWE2-31-10 > JBFZEO01. The sequence goes on along the minus strand of JBFZEO010000199.1, from coordinate 2,557 downwards.
ATAACAGATATAATAGCTTTTTTTAATGAATTCGCATTATTTTTACATTTCTTAACAAAAGGACATTTTCTAAAACCTCATCCGGAATTTTAGCTTGTAATTTTTTATCCTATGGTCAAAATTTACAATTACAAAAACATATCGAACATTCCCTCAAAATTCTAACAAGGAAAAAATTACTTTTTCTCAGACATCCAATATAATTTATTCCTCAAGAATTCTTATCTATTTTTTCATAAGAGTTGTCATAAACTCCCACAATTGCCCCTTTATACCGCGCTTCCTCATTCTCTCAAAAATTGTTTTGTTAACGCCCTTGTTAAGTCCTGGTATAATCCAATTATCAATCCCCTTAAGACGCTCTCTCAAAAAGTCAACAATACCGTCTTTAACATCCTCCGAAAGATAAAAAACAGGATCAATCCCAACTTTATCGGTAATGCCGACCTGCTTAATAATCGGAGTATTCGGATACAGCCTCACCCCGATATATCCTATAACAGATGTCGGATCGGACAACTCAACATTGTGAACTGTCTCCTCAAGTGTCTCGTAAGTCTCCCCCGGTCCGCCGAAAATGAGACTGTGATTGAACATAAGATTATGCTTTTTACACAACGCACAGCTCCTAAAAATATCCTCAACGGTAAAAAACTTGTGAAATCCCTTAAGCGTCTTATCAGAAAAAGCATCTGTTCCAAGATCGATACTCGACAAACCGGCCTCGATACATGCAAGCAAGAATTCTTCTGTAAAAATCGGAGCAAAAAAACAGCTCCACTTTATCTTAAGTTTACGCCTTATTATCTCCTTGACTATGGAGAATGCATAATCCTCCGGGTGATTAAAAACACTGTCTACAAAGAAGAAATGGGTAATCCCCTTGTTATTCCAGTACTCTATCTCATCAACAATCTTAACAGGAGTTCTCATTCTGTACTCGTGCCCCTCAATGCTCGGATATGTACAGTATGAACAATTAAAAGCACAACCTCTTTTAGTCTGAATGTTGATGCATCCACCCTCATTGAAATATTTGTCCGGTTCAAATCCGATCCTCAAAGGGACTGAATCAAAATTTATATCTTTAATCGAACTTGACTTTAACACGCGGTTATCGGGCGGAGTTCCATTCTTGATGTCCTCGAGAAGTTTTAAGAATGTGTACTCTCCCTCTCCGGCTATCCCGAAATCTGCGCCCAATTCCTCCACAAAATACTCCGGAAATATCGTATAGGCAGCCCCGCCGACAACAACCGAAGCTCCGGTATTTGCCCTGATAACTTTCATAAGAGACTGATAATACGGAAGATAGTTCACAGTATCAGGGAAAACGTTATTATCAACATTTCTTATGGAAAAAGCAATAACATCTGGCATAAAATCTTTAATCTTGACAGCCAGTTCCTCCTCCGGTTCGGCAGAAAAACAGGCATCAAAAACATCTGTCTCGTGCCCGGCTGACTTTACAGAATGGGCGATATATGACGCACCAAGGGGGAAAACCGGATCAGGAAATTTCTCTCTGTTAGCAGATACAACCAAAATTCTCAAAATTATTGCCTCCAATAGTGTTCATTATATTTAAAATCGGGTTTTACGCCGCCAAATCTGCACGGATTTATATCGATCCCGCCGCGCCTTGTAAAAAAACATTTTACGATAAGCTGTTCAGGTTTGATCAGATTATTTATATCGGTAAATATTTTTTCACAACATATCTCGTGATAATCCGAGTGTTCTCTGTATGAGATAATATATTGCAACAAAGCTCTTTTATCCAGAATTTTATCAGATTTATAGCAAATATAGAGTGTTGCCCAGTCAGGCTGACCAGTTACGGGGCAATTAGTTTTTAGTAAGTCGGAATAGATCTCCTCTTTTACGGGCAACTTTGACATTCCACACCGAAGAAGCGACGGATCAACAACATATCCGGCAACGTCAACATCAAGCGTATCAATGAGCCGGCGACGAGGAATCTTTGTATATTTAACAGGGAAATCGTGTTTATAAAGAGCAACCTCTACACCGGAACTCCCGAGAAGATCCGAAAGATCTTTTTTTATAACGCCGGCAACCTCATCATCGGACGAAAATTTTGACATTATAAATCCGCCCAGGTACAACTTGAGCGATTTGGACTCAACGATATTTATAGAATCAGACGGATAGACAATCCTGATCCGCCTGTTCTCCGGTTTGCCGGAACTGCCGAGATAACTAAACTCATAGGCATTCCAGATATCGTATCCGCAAAAAGCGGCACTATTTATACGTGACAAATTTCTATTTATTTCTCTCTTAACCGGAAAAAGCAAAGTTTTATCATAGTAAGGTCTGTAGACTGTCGATTTCCCAAGTGGATTGTCCGTCATTTTTGGCTGTTCTCTCCATTTTCTTGTGCTGAATGGTGTAAAATGTTCCGATTATCACGTTTTTCACGTAATATTTATCGCCATAAATTATGTTAATTTGGGCTAAATGTCAAGAAATATAGGATTAGAGGTGATGAATCAATAAAGGAGGAGAATTTTATAAGAGCTGCGCTCTTATA
>JBFZEO010000197.1:0-4318 GCA_041306845.1 Spirochaetota bacterium | reverse complement strand
TCATTATCCTGAACACTGCTATATCAGCAAAAAAGTTCGGCATAAATTTAACAGGTTTATACCCAGCATCCGATATTTTAAAGAAATAACAGCTCATTATCTTTATTTTATTCTCCAGACAATAGTCATAAAAATCCTTGATAGTAAGAAGCTTTATGTTCGGAGTGTTATACCACTTGTACGGCAAAAAATCAACCACCGGCATTTTACCCTTAAAGAGCAGACTTAATCTTGTCTTGGAACTTCCAAAATTTGGGAAACTTATTATTGCCTGTTTCCCAACCCTAACAATCTCATTTAAAAACAACTCCGGGTGTCTAACCTGCTGCAGTGTCTGTGTAGAAATAACGTAATCATACGATTTATCGGGAAAATCCAGGGGAAAAAGGTTCAAGTCTCTATGTATTACAGAAATTCCACTTTCGATACATTTTATTATTGCCTCACTATCAATCTCTATCCCATGACCGACAATTTTATTATTATCTATGAGATAGTTTAATATCTCTCCGTTGCCGCAGCCGAGATCGAGAACCTTTGAATTCTCAGTAACTTCACCTGAAATTATATTCATCATCTTTTCGATAGGGAGTTTCATTTCCCCCCCTTGCTATTATTGATAAAACTATATATAACACGCTCAAGTTCGCCATTCTCAAGAAGAAAAGCATCATGCCCGAATGGTGACTCAAGGTTGACATATGTAACATCTTTGCCCAGGTTCATCATAGCTTTTACAAGATGCCAGCTGTCCTGCGGTGTAAAATGCCAGTCCGAATCAAACGAAATAATCAATGTTCTTGATTTTATATTGGTCAGAACATCAAGCAGAGTAGCCCCGCCCGATGTCAGGTCGTACATATCCATTGCTTTGGTTATATAAAGATAGCTGTTTGCATCAAAACGATCGACAAATTTACGCCCCTGATGCCGTAGATAACTCTCAACAGCGAACATCGGACCAAATCTGAATTTTAAGAGATCATCCTCAGTAACATCCTCCTGCAAATTCTTGCCGAATTTATCCTCAATTGATGTTTTAGACAGATAAGTTATATGGGCAATCATTCTCGCTATTGCCAGCCCTTTTTGAGGCCCCTTTCCATCATAATAATTGCCGTCAGCAAACTCCGGATCCGCCAGAATAGCATTCCTGCCAACCTCATAGAAGGCAACTATCTGAGGAGATGTCTTGTATCCGGAAGCAATTATAACTGTTGTCTCAAGAATATCCGGGTAAGCAACTGCCCATTCAAGAGCAACCATCCCGCCAAGCGAACCGCCGATAACCGACTTGAGTCTGTTTATCCCAAGATGATCTATAAGTTTCTTTTGAACATTCACCATATCCTTAACTGTGATAAGAGGGAAATCTTTCCCATAAGGATTACCAGTAGCAGGATTAATCGAGGATGGGCCGGTTGTTCCCATACATCCTCCGAACACATTGCAGCAAATCACGTGATATTTATTTGTGTCAATCGGCTTTGCCGGACCAACCATCGTATCCCACCAGCCCGGAGTCGAGTCATCCATATCATATCCGCTGGTAGCATGAGTATCTCCGGTCAGAGCATGTATCACGAGAATGGAATTATCCTTGTTATCGTTTAACTTACCGAATGTCTCGTAGGCAATCGTAATCGGACCAAAAAGATCCCCATTCTGAAGTAAGAAATCGGCACTCTCTGCAAATGTAAAGTATTTTATACCATTATAAGGTATGTTTATATTCAATTACCTCTCCCCACAATCTTAACTAACATTTTTAATAAAAAATATAACTTCAAATAGAATCCCCGTCAGTCAAGTTAAATTAATACTAAATTTTAGTCAATATATTATTTAACATATAAATAAAAAACATCCGCCAACTAAAATTTAATTGCGGATGTTTTTATTAACAAAAAATCTGATATAGCTATTCCAGTTTAAGAATAACTGTAGAAAATGGGTTTATTTTTGTAAGTTTAATCACGCTCTTTTTCAGATCAATCTTTAAATTTGACTGTGTCAGATCTGTAAATTTTGATTTTTCTGTGATTGAGGTACTCTTAAGGTCAATTGACGCATTTTGCGATTTTTCTGAGAAATTATTAATAACAAGAACAACTTCATTCCCAAGAATTCTTAGATATGAATTAACAAGGTTGTTTTTTGAATCAACAGCTTCAAAATCTCCGAGTGACAACGCCTTATTATTCTTCCTTATGTTAATTATTTTCTTATAGTGATTAAGTATAGAACCAGGATCTTTTGCCTGAGCAGCAGCATTCATAAGTTTATTCTGTTCCTCATCATTTGCATTTATCATGTTCCATGCGTTTTTTGCATCCGTAAATCCAAAGTTAGCCGTTTCATCCCAGATCATACAATTTCTCAGCCATTTATCACTTTTTGATGATGTATATGTGTCGAGTCCAAGCTCTTCTCCATAGTATACGAATGGAATTCCCGGCAGCGTCAGATAGAGGGCTCCGGCAAGTTTTGTTTTGCCGATATCACCGTCAAACTGTCTGTATGGCCTGTAGCCGGCATAAGAATCATGATTTGAAAGTAAAGTTGCATAAAACGCACCGTCAGCAAGTTTCAACTCCAGTGAGTTCTGTTTCGGGATAGATTCTATCATGTTGACACCGTTGTCTGTGAATGGAGTCTGGTTCTTCACAGTTCTGATAAGAGTTCCATTAAATTTGAACTGGAATGAAGCGTTAAACATATCATTACCTTTCCCAAGATAAAGATTATAAGGCGGTTCCGATTCACATACCGTAAAAATATCCCTTGATTTGTAATTTTCATCTATATATTTACGTAAATCTCTATATATAACTGAATTCTCTGCCTGATTTTTTAACTTGCCGTCCCCATTCTCAACAAGAAGTGTAACCGCATCAAATCTAAACCCGTCAACACCCATATCGAGCCAGAACTTGACAACACTTTTCATATAAGCAACAACTTCCGGATTCTTGTAGTTAAGATCGGGCTTGTTTTTAACAAAATATGCATAATACCAGCCGGTATCTGTCTTGTTCCAATATTTTTTCCAGTCCCCGGACGGCTGAGTATCACTAAAAACATACCAGTTTCTATATTTTGATTTTTTATCTTTAACAGCATCTTTAAAGTACGGATGCTGATCCGAGGTATGATTGACAACAAAGTCGATTATTATCTTTATGTCCCTTTTGTGAGCTTCAGATAAAAGTTCTTTAAAATCAGCAAGAGTTCCATAAGTAGGATCAACATCTGTAAAATTAATCGGATCATAATTATTAGTTCTTTCAAAGGAGTCAGTAATCGGCATGAGCCACAAGCCCGATATACCAAGATCTTTAATGTAGTCAAGTTTGGATGTCAAACCTTTAAAATCCCCATTCTTATCTGCATTGGTGTCTTTATATGACCTCACCAGCAACTCGCAAAAAACCCCGGTAGAATACCATTTGTCCACACCTGACGACGGAGTCTTGATTACGTCTTCCGCATTGATAAACGATGCGGCAAAAACAAAGCAAAATATAGCAGCAAAAAATCTTTTCATTTGTCTCTCCTGTAAAAATATAACTTTATTATAGCAAAAAAGTCTAAATAATATCAACTAATAATCTATAAGGTTTTCGACAGATTTTATGTTATAATTCTTTTCAATATTTAATCGTTTTATTTTACCCTCAATTTGGTATAGTAAATGTTAGAAGGATGCTTTGGGCGGAGGAATAATTGGAAAAAGAAACTGTTGAAGCTATCATGCTATGGACTGGTTATAAAACGAAATCCTATCCTGCCTGTGATGATCTGCTAATTATTCAAAAGTATGGAATACCTAAGGGAAATAAACTTTTAGAAATAATCCACGAATATTATAAACGGTTTTATGAATCAGAATCATATCAAACTGCAAATGACTTGATGTCAATGTCCAATATGTGCAAAAAAGATTTTATAAATATGTATCCGAATATTGATTCTCAAATATGTGAAGCGTTTGCATGGTGTTATACTTTTGATTTCAAATAGATGCTTTTTAACAATAATGTATCGAGTTTATGCTAAAAAAGGTGATTATAATGAGTAATGAGAATATGACCGGTGAGGGTGATATTGTAAACAAATCAAATCTACAAATAAATACTGCTGTTTTAAGGTATGAAGGTTCTATTCGTTGGGGGCCACCATATTTCTGGCTTACTATTAATGACACACCAATCCCTGATAAGCATTTTGGTGAATTGGTTTGTTGGATTGAAGAAAATATTCTTGCGGTTGAAGAATGGCTAACAATCTCGGAAAATGAAGGACCAATCACTCGGTT
>JBFZEO010000196.1:0-5563 GCA_041306845.1 Spirochaetota bacterium | reverse complement strand
TTACTATCGATGATTTTTGATATTTTTTCCTTTATAAATAACTAATTTTAGTTTATAATCTGTCTCAAATTTCGAGGAAATAGTTAAAAAGAGGTGGGAAATGTTAGATATAAAATTTATTAAAGATAACGTTGATCTTGTAAAGGAAAACATTAAAAAAAGACAGGTTAATGCTGATGTAGATAAACTTATCGAAGTTTACAATAAAAAGAATTCTTTGCAGATGGAGATTGACGGGCTGAGAAATGTGAGGAATGAAAATTCTGCAAAAATGAAACAGAAATTATCCGACGATGAGCGAACCAAACTCATTGAAGAGGGAAAAGACTTAAAAACCAAGATTGCAGCACTTGAAGAAGAGATAAAAGTATATGAAGATAATTTCTTTATAGAATCAATGAAGATTCCAAACATGACCGATCCTTCTTCTCCCGTGGGCGGCGAGGAAGATAGTCAGGAGCTAAAAAAAGTCGGTCAGATAAGAAATTTTAATTTTAAACCAAGAGATCATGTTGAGCTTGCCGAAATCCTTGATGTCGTTGATTTTGATTCTGGGTCGTCTGTTTCCGGTAATAAATTTTATTATCTTAAGAATGAAGGTGCTCTGCTGGAACTTGCGCTTGTACAGTTCGGACTTCAGCATCTTGTAAAAAAAGGATTTATTCCTTATCTTACTCCGGATATTGCAAAAGCGTCGATTCTTGAGGGGATCGGATTTAATCCGCGTGGAACAGAGACAAATATATATTCTATAGAAAATACGGATCAGTGTCTGGTTGGAACAGCGGAAATAACACTTGGCGGTATTTATAAGGACAAGGTTCTTGATGTTAAAGAACTTCCTGTAAAGATGGTTGGGTTCAGTCATTGTTTCCGAACAGAGGCCGGAGCTGCGGGACAGGCGACTAAAGGTCTTTATCGTGTTCATCAGTTCAGTAAAGTTGAAATGTTTATCATTTGTCACCCTGATGAGTCTGTCAAAATGCTGGAAACTTTGAGAGAGACTGAGGAAGAGATTTACACGATGCTGGGAATCCCTTATAGAGTTTTGAACATTGCAACTGGTGATCTTGGAAATCCTGCATATAAAAAATATGACCTTGAGGCGTGGATGCCGGGAAGGGGCGGTTACGGAGAGATTACTTCTACTTCAAACTGTACAGACTTTCAGTCAAGACGGTTAAATATAAAATTTAAGGATGATGAAGGTAAAAGGCAGATAACTCATATGTTGAATGGAACTGTGGTTGCCGTACCGAGAGTTATTATTTCCATACTTGAAAACTTTCAAAATGAAGATGGAAGCGTTGACATCCCGGAGGCACTTGTACCATTTACCGGATTTAAAAAGATAACAAGAAAGAAATAATTATAAACAAACGCCTTTCACTTGTTTATGGTCAATTCGCGATGACAATATGAGTAATATTTGCCTGCAGTAGATAGAATGCAGGCAAATATATTTTAGAGGAACTTAAATTCTAAATCCCGCATAATTTCCCATTCTTAAAGAAAAATAAATTTATTTCCTTTGTAATCTGCAATAAAATCGCCCTTAAGACAGGGGGTAACGAAAGTTACCTTGCCAAAATTGCACAATAGTTATACTCCTATCAGATAAAATTATCCGGAGAAAATCATGGTGTTTTTATTTGAAGAAAATATTAGTACCGAAGATTTTGAGATTCTTGACATCTTAGGAGCAGTCTCCATTGAGTTTCCTCTCAGGGGAACATGGACAGCAATCAGAACGCCTTTTGAGAGGATTCCGTCACATGGGAGCGACTGTTTTGGACAGCGATATGCGATGGACTTTGTCAGGGTTAATCCTGTAAGCGGCAGATCAAATTCTGGATGTAATTTTAAACGGCTTATTGGTGTTCAAACTCCGAATGACTTTTATTCGTGGAATGAGAATGTTTTTTCTCCAGTACACGGAAAAGTGGTTCGGATAGAGAATAATGTTACCGATAAGAGAAGATTAAATTTAATCGGTGATTATTTCAGAAGTAGTATGATTAATATTAAGAGGATTGCTGATGAAAAAAGTTATGAAATAATTGCCGGTAATTATATAATTATTGAGGCTGATATTGGTTTTGTTTTATTGGCCCATTTGAAGTGGAACAGCATCGGAGTGAATGTCGGTGACAGGGTTTTTGCCGGTGACTACCTGGGAAGTGTCGGTTGTACGGGTAATTGCCTCATTCCGCACCTGCATCTGCAAGTTATGGATAGTCCGGAGCTGGGAACTGCGAATGGTGTTTTGTTCAAATTTAAAAATATCGATGTTTATTGTGATAACAATTGGCAGTCAAAGAGGCAGATGATACCGGATGTTGACTTTGTCTTGCGATATGAAAAATAAAAGCAACTATTCTACTTTTTACACAATAATTTTCTTATAATTCTCCATTACATACGATTTTAAAGAGATTGTATCTTATTTAATAATTTCTTGACAAACATAATCATAAATAATAATCTAACCGTAATTAAATTAAAAGGAGTTTAAAATATGAGTTTTATAGCAGATATCAATGCAAGAGAGATTCTTGATAGTAGAGGAAATCCTACTATTGAAGTTGATGTTTTACTTGAAGATGGTTCTTTTGGTAGAGCAGCAGTTCCGTCTGGAGCATCTACAGGAGAATATGAAGCTGTAGAGTTGAGAGATGGGGACAAGAAAAGATATTTGGGTAGAGGTGTTTTAAAGGCTGTTGATAATGTGAATGACATTATTGCTCCGGAAATTATAGAAATGGATGCTCTCGATCAGATAGCTGTTGATAAAGCGATGATTGAGCTTGACGGTACAGAAAATAAGGCGAAACTTGGTGCTAATGCTATACTTGGTGTCAGTTTGGCTACAGCTAAGGCTGCTGCTAATTACTGCGGATTGCCGTTGTATTCTTACCTCGGTGGACCTATCGCCAACACTCTCCCGGTTCCGATGGCAAACATCATCAATGGTGGAAAACACGCTGATAATAAGGTAGATTTCCAGGAATTTATGGTAATGCCGATTGGAGCTCCTAACTTCAGAGAAAGTTTGAGATATGTTGCTGAAGTTTTTCATGCTCTGAAATCTCTTCTTAAAAAGAAAGGTCATGTAACAGCTGTTGGGGATGAAGGTGGTTTTGCTCCTAACGTTGATAATACAGAAGCTATTGAAACGATCCTTGAAGCTATCAAATTGGCTGGTTTCAACACTGGTATCGATAAAGATTTTATGATCGCTCTTGATGTTGCGTCAAGTGAGCTTTTTGAAGAAGGCGGAAGAAAAGGTTATAAATTCTGGAAATCAAATCCTGATAAATTGTTCTCTTCTGATGACATGATTGCATTCTACAAAGATTGGGTGAATAAATATCCTATTCTTTCTATAGAAGACGGTCTTGACCAGAACGATTGGGCTGGATGGAAAAAACTTAATGCTGAACTCGGTAAAAAAGTACAGCTCGTTGGAGATGACCTTTTTGTTACAAACACAAAAAGACTTCAGCAGGGTATAACTGAAGGTTCTGCAAACTCAATATTGATTAAGCTTAATCAGATCGGAACACTTACAGAAACGATAGAAGCTATCAACATGGCTACGAGAGCAGGAATGACAAGTATTGTTTCTCATAGATCTGGAGAAACTGAAGATTCTACTATAGCAGATATCTCCGTTGCTCTTAACACTGCACAGATCAAGACTGGTTCTGCTTCAAGAACAGATAGAATTGCAAAATACAATCAGCTTTTAAGAATTGAAGAGGAACTTGGAACAGCAGCTAGATTCCTTGGAAAAAAAGGTTTTTTTAATTTATTTAAATAATTTGTTATTAAAATAAGATAAAAGGGCGGAATTATTTCCGCCTTTTTATTAATTGGAGAAAAAGTTATAAATGAAATTAAAATTATTTTCATTATTTGTTGTTTTATTTCTTTTTTCTTGCAATGATAAAAAAGATTTTAATATGGAAAAAACGCTCGATGTTGATGGTGTTACAAAACAACTTTCCATCAATCAGTTTGGGGTTACGAAATATGCGAGTTTGAAATTAAGGGAATTACCGCTTGAAGATTCTGTTGTTTCCTGGCATTTGAGGTTAGGCTCGATTGTTACTATTTACAAGAAGAGTGATACGACAAGCCTTTTTGATGGTAAAAGGGATTATTGGTATTATATTAACTATAAGGGTGTGAATGGGTGGATGTTTGGAACGTATCTTGACGTTTTTAATTCAAGATACGATGCGGAGAAGAAATCGGAAGAGTATATTTTTAATCAATAAATTAAAAACTTATTGTATTTAAAAAGATTTTATATATATTTAAACTATAATATTTTTAAATGGAGTTAATGCATGCCAGCTGCAAAGTCATCAACAGCAAAAAAATATACTTTAGTCATCGTTGAGTCGCCAGCTAAAGCAAAAACAATTAATAAGTATCTTGGTACAAGTTATAAAGTTACGGCGTCTATGGGGCATGTAATAGATTTGCCAAAGTCGAGAATAGGAGTTAAAATTGAAGAGAACTTTGAGCCGGAATATATAACTGTCCGCGGGAAAGGTCAGATTCTTAATGACCTGAAAAAAATGGCATCAAACTCAAAAGAAGTTCTTATTGCAAGTGATAACGATAGAGAAGGGGAGGCGATTGCTCTCCATATTTTTGAGGCTATAAAAAAGAAATATAACGATCTGAAAATCCAGAGGATCGTATTTAATGAAATAACAAAAGACGCAATTGTCGAATCTATAAAAAATCCAAGAGACATTGATATTACCAAAGTAGAAGCTCAGAAGGCAAGAAGAATTCTTGATCGTCTTGTCGGGTATAAGATCTCCCCGATCCTTTGGGAGAAGGTGAAGAATGGATTATCTGCCGGCAGAGTTCAATCTGTTGCCTTAAAAGTTATATGCGAGAGAGAGGCGGAGATTGAAAAATTTATTCCTCAGGAATACTGGACGGTTAACGGTATTTTCCAGAAAAATAAAAAAGAGTTTTCTGCAGAATTATTTAAGATTGACGATCAAAAACCGGAATTATCAAATGCAAACGATGTCAAAAAATTAAAATCAATGATAAGTGATGCAAAATTTATAGTTGATTCTATACAGAAATCAACTAAGAGTGTTGCTCCGCAGGCTCCATTCACAACATCAAAGCTCCAGCAGACTGCTGCGACGAGATTTGGTTTTACCTCGAAAAAAACAATGAGCATCGCCCAGCAGTTGTATGAAGGTATCGATATGGGTTCAGAACGTGTCGGACTTATAACGTATATGAGAACCGATTCTACGAGGATTTCAGATGTTGCGATTAATGAGGTAAGGCAGTTTATCGAAAGTTCTTTTAAAGATGATTTACCGGTTGAACCAAATATTTACTCAAAGAAGACTGGTGCTCAGGATGCCCATGAGGCGATCAGGCCTACATCGGTGAAGAGGTCGCCGGAAGATGTGAAAAAGTATCTAACTCCGGATCAATATAAATTGTATTCAATAATCTGGGAAAGATTTGTTTCCTCTCAGATGATAAACTCTGTTTATTCCAGTGAGTCTGTTCT
>JBFZEO010000195.1:0-7552 GCA_041306845.1 Spirochaetota bacterium | reverse complement strand
ATACTATTATAACAAGGAGCAGATCCTTTCAGACTGGTATTTCTGGGTTAACTCAAAATATTCGGACGGAAGCGATATCAATTATTTGCTGAAAGATATAAATACTTTTTTCAAAGGAAATTTTAAAGAAGAAACCGGCGATAAACATTCAGATAAAATACCGTTTGAGTTAAAAAACTTTGAGCGGACAACGTTTATAAGCAAAAAGAAAACAATCATAGTCGGATATGAAAAAGATGAAATTTTACGGATAGTCTATATTGCTCTGTTATGACCGGTACTGATCCATTTTATACAATATCTCTTCCGGGATATTTTTCTTCGCACCATAAAATCCGAGTTTGGACATCCGCCTGCTCCCCTCACGATGAAAATCGGATCCGCCGGACATGAGAAGCCCGCTCTTTTTGGCGATATTCCTGAGCGACTTAACCTCATCCCTTTTATGCTGATTATAGTAAACTTCGATCCCGTCAAGCCCGTCAAGATGTCTGACAAACTCCTTCACGTCGCCGGCCTTGGGAATGGTGGTAAACGGATGCGCAAGGATCGCTATCCCCGAGGCACTGTGGATAAGTTCAAGACACTCCTCTATATCAAGGCGCTGCTTAGAGACACCTGCCAGTCCCTTAAAATCATCAAGAAATTTTGTAAAAACCTCATTCTCATTACCGCTTAAACCCCGGGCAAATATAGCTCGCGCAAAGTCCGGCTTACCGGCACTGCTTAAAGGTTTTTTATTAAGAGTTATTTCCTCCGGCGTGAGAGAGATCCCGATCTTATTGAAGTTGGCAATCAGTTTCTGGTTCCGTTCCTCTCTATACTGCCTGAGAATGTGTAACTGTTCCAAAAGTTTAGAACTTTTTGTGTCAATAAAAAGACCAATAATATGGATCTCCTTTTCAACTCCCGGAGCAGATGCACTTATCTCAATCCCTGGTATGATACGCATACCATATTTGGCTCCGGTCGCTACGGCCTCTTCTATACCGTCAATAGTATCGTGATCTGTAATCGCAATTACATTCACACCTTCATTATGAGCTTTTGTTACAAGTTCAGCCGGCGTCAGACTCCCGTCTGAGGCTGTCGTATGCAGGTGAAGATCTATCATTTCAGATACCTCCCCTTTTAAAAATAACAGTCTCAAATGTATAAAGTAAAATCTTGACATCAAGCGGAAACGACAACATCTTGAGATAGTATAGATCATAACTTAGTTTTCTGTTCATATCGCTTATATCGGAAACATACTGATATTTCACCTGCGCCCATCCTGTCAATCCGGGTTTTACAAGGAGTCTTTTGCGGAATAACGGATGATGTTTTATTATTTCAGATATTATCTCCATTCTCTCCGGACGCGGCCCGATAAACGACATATCGCCTCTGAGAATGTTTATAAGCTGAGGGATCTCATCTATCCTCGACGGACGGAGAATCTTGCCTATAAAAGTTACACGCGGATCTCTCTTTTGAGCAAGGATTGCCCTGCCGGATTCCGAGTTTACACCCATTGTCCTGAACTTAAACATGTCAAACTCTTTTCCGTTCAGTCCGACCCTTTTCTGAACGTAAAACAGCGGACCGCGTGAAGTTATCTTTATAAGAATCGATGTTATCAATATAAGGGGCATTGACAAAATCAGGAGGATAAAAGCAATGATTATATCGCCTATCCTCTTGATAAATTTATTATAAATCGAATCAAGTTTGTATGAAGTGAAAAGATGCAGGTGGTATTTTTCGATAATCTCCGCTGGCAGCTGTTCATCAAGATACTCAAAGATATCTATAAGAGAATAAATTCTACCGCCGGAGAGTTCATAAGAATGGAGAAGATCGTCCTGATTCTTGGAAAAATTACAGCATGGATCGATAATCAGCGGTTTACCATCCGGAATCACACCTTTAAGATCGTTGTCAAATCCATCCTCAATCTTTATTATCTCAAGTTTATAACCGGAACTGTTCGGAGTTACCAGATTTTTAAGTAGAATGAAATTCTCCTCCGTCCCGGCATAATAAAAAACATTAATTCTATTCTTTAAAAAAACTCTAAAAAGAAGCAGGTTGATAAACGATATAAAAAACGGAGATATGATAAATCCGGAAAAAAATACAAATCTTGCGAAGTCAACTTTGCTTATATAAAAATAGAGCGAAAATATCAAAACTGAGAGTATTGTTATAACAAAATTACCGGTTATGCTCTCCGTAATTTTACTAATTCTGTTAAACTCATACATTTTGAGCGAAAATGCGAGAATTATAATCGCAGCCGTATATACTGCCAGCAAGACAGCAACATGCGAGTTAAACGGTCTGTAGCCGATATGACTAAATAACCCGGACATATATCTGAGATAGTAAACTGATGTAAATACTATATATATTGCAGCAATATCTATTAGAACGAATAAAAACCTGTTGTATTTGAACATTATGGGAAAAAGTCCTTTTTATGGTAGAAAATATTGAAATATTGGTGTGAATAATAGTTTATTAACAGTTAAAGTCAAGAAAAATTTGAGATAGTAGACAATTAAACACATAAAACAAACGAAGTATGACTCATAATTTAGAACATAATCTTTCTATCCGTTTCTCAATATTTCCAGATATTTCCCTGTTTATTTTTGTGTTATTTTTATTAACATACCCAACAATTTTCACCCCAGAATAATGCATTATCTCTTTGATTGCTCTGTGAGCGCCCTTGCTTTCTCCTGCGAAGAAATCACCTATCTTATTAGTAGTACAAGCTGTTAGAACAATTGATTTTTTACCTTTTTGTTTTGGAATGGGGAAACCAAATTTATTCTCAGACATCATGTTATAAACATTTCTATCAAACAAAAGTTTTAATTGTCCAGTGATATTTCCCCAATATACCGGAGTAGCAACTATAATAGCATCACAAGAATTAAGTTTTTCTCCTATTACATGTCCATCATCCTCTGGAAGAACACATTTTCCCGATACTCTACATTTCATACAACCAATACACGGTTTTATATTTAATTCATTAACATAGATTATTTCAATATGTGATTTCATTTCATTTAATTTATTTACAGCTATATTCAACATTCTGTCAATCATTCCATTTCGCCGTGAAGTGGCGTTTAATGCTAAAACATACATTGTTCTCTCCATGAATATTAGAAAATAAAATTCTCCAATTTAAAATGCAAATCCACGAGGAAGGATATCAGGTTGATTATTATATGTCAATAGAGCCTCCGGTAAAACGACTCTTTTTATCCCGATTTTTTGCAATTGTCTAATACGTTTAAATATTACACAAACTGATGATGTCTACAACAAAAGTAAACTATGATATCCGCTGGCTCGTAATATTCCCCAAAAAAATGTAAAAAATCTATCTGACAATAAAATAAATTTGAAACTTTTTAATAAGACTGATACATTTGTCAGATAGATTTTTAAAGGCGCCATTAACATTAACGGAGAAACCTATGGGTAAACATATACTTGAAGAGGCAAAAAAATGCCTGCAATGTCCAAAACCAAAATGCAAAGAGGGATGTCCAGTAAATACTCCGATAAATGAAATAATAAATATGCTCTTAAAAGGTAATATAAAAGATGCCGGGGAGAAGTTATTCAGCAATAATCCGCTCTCGGTAATATGCGCATTGATATGTCCCCATGAAAACTTCTGCGAGGGGAACTGCATTCTCGGGAAGAAAACGACTCCGGTTCAGATAAGCTCGATAGAAAGTTATATATCAAGATACTATCTGGAAAAAATCAAGACCCCAAATAACACAAATAAAACTAAAAAAGTTGCCATAATCGGTTCCGGTCCCGCCGGAATAACTGTATCTATTATCCTCGCCCTAAAAGGGTACGACATAACAATCTTTGAATCTGAGGACAAAATCGGCGGGATTATGAGATACGGGATTCCGGATTACAGGTTACCTAAGGCATTACTCGACAGACTTAAAGATAAGCTGGTAGAGATCGGGATTAAGATCAGACCCAACATTCTGATAGGGCCGGTTATAACAATCGATGATCTGTTTAATGACGGTTATAAAGCTGTTTTCATCGGTACCGGAGTGTGGAGTCCCAAACCGCTCAGGATCCCCGGAGAAAGTCTTGGACATGTTCACTATGCCATCAATTATCTTAAAAATCCCGAGGTTTACGATCTCGGCAAAAAAGTCTGCATAATCGGAGCTGGCAATGTGGCGATGGATGTCGCCAGAACTGTATTACGAAAACAAACAGATGAAGTTTATATAGTTTACAGGCGGGGCGAGGAAGATATACCGGCAACTCAATATGAGATTGACTACGCAAGGATAGACGGAGTGCATTTCGAGTTTTATAAGACACCTGTCAGGATAGTAGAAGAGGGGGTTATTTTTGCGAGAACTGAGCTGCGTGAGAATGAGGACGGTACAAAAAACATCGTTACAGTTCCCGGGTCAGAGGAGCTTTTTAGCGCAGACTCGGTAGTTATAGCAGCGAGTCAGACGGCAAGAGCTAATATAGTATCTAATACAGAAGGGATTGAGATCGGTAAATTTGGACTTGTCGTAACAGACAGTACCGGACACACAACCAGAGAGGGAGTTTTTGCATCGGGAGATGTTGTCACCGGAGCAAAAACAGTGGTTGAAGCCGTCAAATATTCCAAACTGACAGCAAAGGCCATCGAGGATTACATAACCAGCAAGGAATAGATATGCAGAAAAAGTGTGAATGGTGTCTCGGAGATCCGATATATGAAAAGTACCATGATGAAGAATGGGGACGGAGAGCAACCGATGATAAAACACTCTTCGAATTCCTGATACTTGAGGGCGCTCAAGCCGGATTAAGCTGGATTACCATTCTAAAAAAAAGGGAGAACTACCGGGCAGCTTTTGATAACTTTAACTATCGCACGATAGCAGCCTACGATGAAAATAAAATTGCCCAACTTCTCAATAATCCTGGAATAGTCCGGAACAAACGCAAGATAAGTTCAGCAATCCGGAATGCACGTGCATTTATCGAAGTTATAAATGAATTCGGTTCGTTTTATAACTATCTCGTCAGGTTTACGGGCAAGACGCAGATTATAAACTCATATAACTCGGTTAAAGACCTTCCGCCTAAAACATCTCTGTCGGACTCAATTTCTGCGGATCTGAAAAAACGCGGATTCAGCTTCGTCGGTTCAACGATAATTTACTCGTTTATGCAGGCTGTCGGTTTCGTCAACGATCATGTCGCCGGCTGTCCCCTTGCCGGGAAGACGCTATGATTTACAGGATTATACCGTCGCTCGGGTGGAATGTATCTGTTCTCGGATACGGCGGGTGGGAGCTTGGGCTCGACGGGTGGGGAAATGTCAATCCAAAAAACTGTACAAAAATTCTTGAGAAAGCTATAGAATCCGGAATCAACCTTATAGATACAGCTCCTGTTTATGGGAATGGTTTATCCGAAAAGGTGATAGGAGATGTTACCGCCGGAATTCGGGAGAAACTTTTCATAATTACCAAATGCGGCCTTGTAAATGATGGTGGCAGAATTATACATTCTCTAAAAAGAGAATCGATCCAGAGAGAGATAGAAAGCTCTCTTAACCGCCTGAAAACCGGCTACATAGATATCTATCAGATCCACTATCCCGATCCGGCAACAGATATCGAGGAGACAGCCGATGTTCTCAACGAGCTCAAGAAATCCGGATTGATACGAGCTATAGGTCTATGCAACATGGATATTGATAATCTCAAAAAATACCATTCCGCATGCGGTGCTGTGACACTCCAGAACAGAAACAACTACCTGCAACCCGAAAATCCAGCTGTAACCGAATACTGCGCCGCCAACAAAATAGGATATATTGCATACAGTCCGCTTGCTCAAGGGTTATTGACAGATAATATCGGAGTTGATTACAGGATGTTTAAAAGGGACATAAGGAGATTTAATAACCTTTTTAATAATCAGACGGATTTCAGAAAGGCTATCAATGAGAGGGAAAAACTTGGCAGGCCACTCAGCGGTAATGCGATAAGGTTTGCATTGAGATCAAATACAACGGTAAGCTGTCTGGTTAGTACTGTTAATGAGAACCACCTCAAGTCAAATATAGAAAGCATTAATTCATTAAACCGGATTTCTGATTATCCAGGCTTTTAATTAAGCTGGTTGATAATACGTCTTACTTTTTCAAAAAATTCATATTTAACGCTCAGCGAGATATTTTTGTTGTCAGTTCCATCTTTTCCCAACATTTTTATCATCATCTTCTCTTTTTCTATATAATTCTCAAAAACCTGCCAAAAAAGGTCTTTATACTCATCAGCTAGGTAGGTTGACACAAGTGTGTAAAATTTATCAAAAAAATAGGGAGACTCAACCGGCTCCACATCACTATCCTTAATATCATATTTCAAAATTTTTCTCTTATTTAATTCAACAATAAACTCTTTTATAATTAAATAATTTACATGTTCTACCTTCACTCTGACAGGATTCCCATTTTTAGATAATCCGCCGATCTTCTCTGTTCTTATGTTTTTTAAAGTATAGATGTTGTATTTTGCATAAACAGAGTCGTCATCTTTTAAAACATATATAAATTTATCACTTATCATCTTGAGTTTTGCTCTCACCGGTGTTGAATAGGAATTAAAAAATTTAACAGTAAGAGAGTCTTCGTTATAGTTGTCTGAATTTATATTTATAATTATGACATCGCCTATATCAGCTATATAAGTAATATCTTTACTGGTAAAAGTTATATCACGCTCATACAGACTGACAACACTCCCCACAAAAAAACTCCCATTCTTAAGGAGAATGGTGTCTTCCGGACAGATAAAATTAGATGTAAATAAAACTAAGATTAAAACTAATATTTTCTTCATTTATCTTTTTTTTCTTCATTCTTGTTGCACATAAGGAGATAAAGACCGAGATACATCAAAACGCTCGGTACAAGGAAAAAAAGGAACTGCCTGAAACTCCCCCAGCCGCTTATAGCAAAGAACAAGAGAATCGTAGATATAAGACTGATAAAAACCCCAGGTATCAATATTGCCTGATTTTTTTTAACTGAGAAGAAATAAGACAAAATCAATGTTATTCCGGAAATCAGCGTAAGAGATGGCCAAAGTTTTACTATCTGTAAATCAGTACCTTTTAAAAATATTTCAAGAATCATAAGAAACAGAGTTGTCATAAAAGTTAAAGTACCGGGAAAAAAGTATCTCAAAAAATGTTTTTTATTAACAAATGAAACTATTATTAAAGGAATAGAAAAAAGATTTGCAGAAATAAGCGAGACCAGGAAAAGATCAATCTTATCCTGAAAGATCAGTTTTAATAAAATAATTAAACCTATCACAAAGAAATAAAAACCCAATATTTTTTTAGACACCTTCAATCTCCTGTTGCTTATAATTTATTTATAGTTTAATAAACTTCTTGCAAAAATACCACTAATAAAAGATTTTCTGCAAGAGTTTTCCCAGTTTGCATAGGCTGTAGAAAAACCCTGTTTTTAGTGTCTCAA
>JBFZEO010000194.1:0-3458 GCA_041306845.1 Spirochaetota bacterium | reverse complement strand
ATACTCAATCTAATGTAGATTTAACAAAATTTAAACCGGACGAAACCTCTATCAATATTATTTTAACCCATTGCCCGATTGTTTTTGATGAGATATGCGAATTATTTCCGGACGATAAAATTTTTGTTTTCAGCGGACATACTCACGGCGGCGAAATAACATTCTTCGGTAAGCCGATATTACTGCCGATGGGATCGGGTAATTACGTAAGCGGGAAATTTCATAAAAATGGAAATACACTTTATGTTTCCAAAGGGATTGGTTCGGGCGGAATCCTCGATATCAGGATATTTGCGAACAGGGATATCATATATATAGTTTTTTGATTTTATGGGAACCGGCACTTATTTACACTGAAATTTTTACAAATACAAGGAGTAACCTTTGATAAAATTTAGTTGTCTGATAACAGTTTTACTGTTCTGTGGATGTTCGCTTAATGTCAACAGCAGCAAGAGTGATGATAGCAACCGTAAAATTTCCATTCTCAAGACAAATGTTGCCGGCAATTTCTGGACACATACAGCTTTTAACGATCCGTGCGTGATAAAAAATGGGGACACATACTACATGTACCTGTCAAGAAACACCGAGGATTTGTATACCGACGGGAGAGCGGAACCAGTAAGTATTTTTTATGCAACCTCTAAAGACGGTGTTGAATGGGATTTAAAGTCGAATGAGATACTCTCTTTAGGAACGATAAGCGAGTGGGATTACAATAAGACAGAAACACCTTCTGTTGTAATGTTCAAAGGAAAGTATCATATGTACTATTCCGGCGGAAGTCAGTATGCCCCGGTTGTATCATACAAAATCGGTCACGCCGTAAGCAGTGACGGCGTGACCTGGTCTAAAGACGCAAATAACCCTATTTTAGACAAAGACAGCATTCCCAATCCTGCAGCTGTTTTACATGTAGCTGAACCCGGAGCCGTGGTCATAAAAAATAAAATTTATCTTTATTACACAGTTACAAGCAGTCGGGCAGTGCCAAATGAGCCCTCTGCGAAAATGGAAATATATCTGAGCACATCGGATGACGGAAGCAGCTTTTCACTACCGACAAAAGTCCTCGCCCAAACCTCAAAATATCCTGCCAATATGGGATATCTTGGTTATTCAACCCCTTCCGCTATAGTTGTCGACTCAATGATCTATCTGTTTTATGATGTTTTTTATCAGACAAATAACAACATAAACGCCTATGAGCAGATTCTTCTGCAAGGGGCCGGTAGTTCCGACGGTATTAACTTTGATGAAGCTCCATCACCTATTCTTGAGCGGAATTCTAACAGCTGGACAGACAGGGAGATCAGAGGGGGAAATTTGATTTATGAGAACGGCATCGTAAAGATGTGGTTTTCCGGAGACAATTATGAGTTAAACTCGTCGGGAGATTGGTCGGGTGGAATGAGTCTCGGGCTCGCATACTGGAGCTACGGCATGCATAACGGAGAGTAGCCCATTCTCACAAAAATTTACCGATAAAAAACACACCTCACATTGAAAATTACAGAATAATAATCTATAATCTTACAAAATATAAATAGCTGAACGGAGTTACAGATTATGAAAATCAGACTTACATTACTTATCGGTCTTATCTCTTTTTTATTTGTGAATGTGTCTTATGCTGCTCAACAGGACAAGTCCGGTGTTCTACCTAAAAAATGGTGGACAATGAGCAGGGGTAAACTTGAAAATTCTTACAGAAAATCGGCTAAAGGTCTCGAAAAAGATGTTGTTATCTTTGTCGGCAGGAGCGATTCTGCTTTAAAAATAGATGAGTCAACAGCTATTCAGAACGCAAGCATGGACGCTTTCCAGCAGTTATCAAGATTCCTCTCGCAAAAAGTTACGGGAATACAACAGGATGCTAAACTTATCCAGATAGTTGACCAGCACGTTAAAGACGGCAAACTTGACGGTAAAAAAGCGGACTCATTACTTACCGACATCAGACAGAAAATGAGCAACTTTAATGCAAGTATAACAAGCACTCAGTTTTCATCTTTTAAACAAGAGGACAGCTATACTGAAAAAAAAGGCGGGATCTACAAAGGATATGTCTGCTACACCATGACAAACGAAGTCCTTAAAGAGACAAGAGAACTGCAGAAAAAAGCCTTTGAAGCACTGCTTGAAGAGACAGAGTCATACAAGGAGATAATGAAACAGATTCAAGAGGTTATAGCTGCTAAACTTCTCGAAAATATTATGGATTCATCATCGCTTGATATCAATAAATAAACAGATTAAAAAAAGGCTGCCGTAAAACGGCAGCCTGTTTAGTTATGGGGTATTATAATATTTTCAGACCGGATAGATACTCAAAGAGCTCGTCACCATTCATACCGCTTATCACATCTATATCAAGCTCGGTGTTCCAATAGTCAAGAAGAGCATCAATTATAGCATCCTCCTCAAGATCGGTGATAACACCGCTATGATCTTTTTTATAAATATCAAGCATAATGTTTATAAAAGTCACAAACGTATCATCTTGCTTTATCGACTCGTTAAAAAGACTGACACATATGGAAGAGTGTCTGTTTTTAACATTATAGGCAGCAGACTTATTCCACAACTTAAAAGCATCTTCGTACTCACACAGCTTCCACAAAACAGAAGCTACCAGATCAAAATACTCTGAGAGTATGAACGAACAAGTAATATTAAGCCCTTTTAAATTATCCTCAAGATAGGTTAAGACACCACGATAATCCCTCTTTTTATATAAAAAATGAGCTTCTTTTAAAATCTCTGCGGATTCAAGAAAATCTCCCTCAATAACTATCCCGTTTTTCATAATCACACTCATTATAATTCACCATTGTCAATACGACTAAAAGAAAACTCGTAAAACATTTCACAAAAACATACAAACATTTATTGATAAAAAATTTAATGATTAAACACCAAATAGTCAATCTTTTTCTTGACTAATAAACATCTTATTATTATGTTATATCTCAAGAAATACAATCACATAAATTAATATTTGTATAAAAAGGAGATTTATAAATGGCAGTAAAACCATTGGGAGACAGAGTTTTAATTGAAGTTAAGGCTTCAGAAACAAAAACTTCCGGAGGTATCGTTATACCTCAAACTTCTCAAGAAAAAACTCAGGAAGGTAAAGTTGTAGCTGTAGGTGAATCCGATGCTATCAAAGTTAAAGCCGGAGACATTGTTATGTATGACAAGTATGCCGGAACGCAGATCAAGATCGACGACAAAGATCATCTGATTATAAAGAATGATGATATCCTTGCTGTGATAAAATAGTACGTAAGTAAATCAAAAGATCGGCGCACCCAAAGATTTTCGGGTGCGCCGATTTTATTTATTACCGGGATATTTTATAGATTCTAAATCCGCACGGTTCCAGGGTATGGATAAATATCTTACCGCTTTTGAATGGATATAACGCTTCACCGCCATTCTGCATATCA
>JBFZEO010000190.1:0-5235 GCA_041306845.1 Spirochaetota bacterium | reverse complement strand
GCATTTAGTTCAATATTACCGCCCCCTTTGATCTGAGCTATACTTTTTATTGACTCGAGAGAAACTGCATTCACAAAGCCCGTCCCATTCACCTCGATGCTGCTCACAACTGTTCTGCCGGCAAGAGTCACTGTTCCGATGCCGTTTATTGTCGTGAGAAGTTCATCTCCTGTCAAGTTCAGGTCGATTGTGTTTGTTCCGTTTGAATGGATTTTTAGTTCCTTAAACGTAATGGGTTTTATGCTGGAAACAGACGCCGTACCATTAAATATCAAATTTTTGTAATCTTTTGCCGCCACAATAAATTTTATCTTGCCGTTCCGCAGATTAATCTTACGATTCATAGAGATTATCAATTTATAATTCACAACATCCGTAATGATATCTTTAACCATTCCGCTATCGCAGATAATCTTTAGCGAGTTCACGTCATCCTGCACAAGTTCAACATCACCGATACAGTTAAATTCTACTTCGTCAAAAAAACTCACCTTGCGGACTTCGGTAATTTCATTCCCGGGCAACAGCACATTCTCAACCTTTTTTGAACAGGAAATAAGAAGCAGTATACTCAATAAACCATATGCTGCAACATATGGTATTTTCCGATTTTTCCCCAAAATAGAGCTCCTTCCGGTAATATTTTTTAACTCAATCCCAACTGTTTAAACATAGATAAAATAATCAGTAAGGTAATTTCCCCATTCAATTACAGTTTTATTAAAAAAATCAATGACTCGAATTTATAGAGATCTGTTCATCTCTTTTTACATCTTTGCACGCTTTTTTCCCTATAAAAAGGGACAAATACTCCGGTGCGATGCCTGTTCCGGGTCTCACTACTTTTATATCTTCCTCTTTAATTATCTGACCGGCCTTTATATCATTCGCAGCAAAAAGACTTCTCCTCGCTCCCCGGGCAATCGGCATATCCGCACGATCCTCCCCCGCCATCAGGGCAGATTCCACCTGAGTCAACTTTGTCCTCAGATCTTTAAACATAGCCGGATCAAGGGAAATTTTCTGATCCGGTCCGGGCAACTCTCTATCAAGGGTAAAATGACGTTCAAACACAAGAGCACCCATTGCCCTCGCAGCAATACACATTGTGTTATCCATCGAGTGATCGCTGAACCCCACAACCAGCTCCGGAAACAAAACATTTAACTTGTTAATCATATTAAGATTCATGTCGGCAGACTCGGGCGGATATTTTGAGATGCAATGCAGGAGAACAATCTCTTTGTTTCCGCTTTTTAGCAGCGTGTTCACTGCCTTCTCGATTTCCCCGAATGAAGACATCCCGGTCGACAGGATTACAGGTTTCCTTTTCATCCCTATGTGGTGAAGCAGATCATAGTAGTTCAGATCCATCGATGATATTTTATAAAAAGGAACATCTATTTCTGCCAGGTAGTCTGCTGTTTTTTTGCAGAATGGTGTTGCAAAGCACTCAATCCCGATCGTGTCCGAATAATTTTTAACCTCTCTCATAAAGTCCGGACTAATCTCTAATTCCTTAAAAATACCAAATGCCGGAGAATCCGAGACCATTAAATTTTCGGTTATATAATACTGAAATTTTACTGCATCTGCGCCGGACTCTTTAGCGGAAAAGATCATTTTCTTAGCAAGTTCAATGTCATTGTTATGATTAAGTCCTATTTCGGCAATAATATACGCCGGAGAGACACAGGAAACCGTTTTATTATTTAAGATAATTTTTTTATTCATTAATATACTCCAATTACTATTATTTTTTATTATCGTTAGAATGAAAAAAAAGATTAATTAATATTTATTGATAATAATGGAAGAGTTTGATAATATACTCCTGTTTTATCCCAATTCTATAATTTTTTCCGGAGAGAATATGATAATTGCCTGTCTTGACCTTGAAGGTGTCCTATTGCCTGAAATATGGATCAAAGTTGCCGAAAAAACCGGTATCGAAGAACTAAAATTAACAACTCGAGATATAAGTAACTACGATGAACTTATGCTGCACCGTTTGAAAATACTCGATCAACATAAAATTGACATCAACAAAATTAGCGAAGTAATAAACACGATCTCCCCGCTTGACGGAGCTCCGGAGTTTCTTGCAAAGTTAAGAGAAAGATATCAGATAATTATTCTGTCCGATACATTCTACCAGTTTGCACAACCACTGATGAAAAAACTCGGAAACCCGACACTTTTCTGCCACCAGCTCGTTGTGAGTGAAACCGGGAAAATATCCGGTTATAAACTCAGAATGCAGGATCAAAAAAGAGAAGCCGTTTTAAGATTTAGAGAACTGAAATTTAAAACAATCGCAACCGGAGACAGCTACAACGACATAAACATGCTGAAAACGGCTGACCGCGGCGTTTTCTTTTGCCCTCCGGAAAGAGTTATAAAAGAATTTCCTGAGATACCGGTAGTTTATGATTATGACGCACTATATAACGCATTCACAAAAGCTGAGATGGAGATATCATAAATTTGAGACAGACGGCACGAAAGTTAAGTTGCGAGAAATTTTCTAATATTAATCAAAAATATTGGCTGAGATTTGAAGAGCTGATAAGAAAGAAGAACTTAGAATACACCGAGCTTGATGAGTACAGCCGTCTCTATCAAAAGACCGTTGAAGACCTCTCTTTTGCACAAACAAATTATCCGGATCAGGATATAACAAACCAGCTTAATTATTTAACGCTTCAGTCTCACCTGAAGATGCATAAGAGAAAACATACCGGGATAAAAACCGTACTCGGATTTTTTACGGATATATTTCCTGCCGGCATGGGAAAAATTATGCCGTCCATACTTTTTGCACTGCTCATAATGATAGTTTGTTTCTTTATCTCATTCTTAATGGTGCAGAACAACAAGGAAATGGCAGAAATTTTTCTACCGGATAACACATATAATTCTGCAATGTCTGACCTCGAAAACCGCCAGAAATTCAGCAATTTTGACAATATACCTCCGGAGAAAAGAACTTCTATTTCTATCTTTATCTGGTTAAACAATTCCAAAGTTGCTCTGATCTGTTATGTTTTCGGTATTACATTTGGAGTCGGAACTCTTTACATTCTTTGTTTTAATTCATTTATGCTCGGTGCTTTGTTTGCAGTGTATTATTCGAATGGATTTGGCCTTGATTTCATGTCACTTATTATGATACACGGCTCAATCGAGCTTTTTGCGATAGCAATTTCCGCCGGCTGCGGTTTCAGCATAGCAGCTTCATTCCTCTCACCGGGACGAAAAAGGAGGATCGACAGCGTAAAAAAAAGTGTTTATGACTCACTATTTGTTTTAATCGGTTTAGTGGTAATGCTTCTCGTTGCAGGTCTCATCGAGGGACTTGTCACCCCGACAAAACCAGGTATAGAAGTCAGACTTATCATAGCCGCCGCAAACATGCTGCTTATCACATTTTATCTGCTCTACGGCTACCTGAAGCATAGAAAAACAGCTTCTATAAAATAATATCAGATCAATAAATTTTATCTTATGTCTAAATAACAATTAACAACATTCTGCTTTACATTTGTATCATTGACAAGAAGTGTTTGAATACCGTATTCCTTTAGCTCTTTTATGATTAATTTCTTCTCAAGTTTCATCTTTTTTTCTATCATCCAACCGGCGATATCCTTGATCTCATCACTATAAACTCTGCTGTTTTTTTCTTCAAAACTTATGAGTTTTACCGTGTGATTTTTACTGAGCAGCTTGAGTGCTTTTATCATCTCATTAGAAACAATTCTCGAATATAGTTCCGAGAATACAAAAATTATAGATTTCTTCCTGATCCTTGATTTTATAAAATCCAATATATTATTAAAATTTGTCTTATTGTGAGAAGGTACAATGTTATAAAGTTTAGCAAGGATCTCGTTATAAATAGAAGACTTTGTTCCCGGATTAATATATGACCGAATCTCATTATCAAAAACAACAAGACCGATATTATCTTTGTTATATTTTGCAGCTGCGGCAAGAAGCAATGACGAGTCTATAGAATAATCGAGTTTTGTTAGAAGATCATACTTTGTTGTCATCATCTTGCCGCAATCGATAAGAATCATAACATTTCTATTAATCTCGTGTCTGTTTATCTGAACAACAGGATAATTTCTCCTCGCAGTTGCCTTCCAGTTAATCGCTTTATAATTATCACCGGACGCATATTCTCTTAAAAAGTCAAATTCATTCTCTCCGCCATGCATCTTCGACTTGTAGCCGAGCATTTCCAACCTGTTTTTCATAAAATAATTAATATATTTTGAAAGTTCGATAAGATCCGGATAAACTTTAATTTCCGTTTTTATGCTATACCTGTACTGCCGATTAATTAAACCCAATCTCCCTGCAACACGAACTTCCACATTCTCAAAAACATAATCGCCTTTGACTCCCGGTTTGACATGATAAGCAACCTTTGTTGAACTATACGGCTCAAGTCTGGCAGACATAGTCTCATTCTCAACATCAAAAGTCTCCGGATATATATCTC
Organism: Spirochaetota bacterium; assembly: GCA_041306845.1. Lineage (GTDB taxonomy): Bacteria > Spirochaetota > GWE2-31-10 > GWE2-31-10 > GWE2-31-10 > JBFZEO01. Next base: position 722 of record JBFZEO010000190.1, on the reverse strand, counting down.
TGAGCAAAACACCGGTTCTTTTGGCAGAATTGTTGACTATCTCAAAAATAATTTGATTATTTCTGATAATAGACAGATATTTTGCACAATGTCTTGTCAGCGACAGCTCTTTCTTGAATGGAATTGTAAAGAAATCGATGATAACTCCGATTAACAAGAGGCCATAAACCGGAAATACAAAAAAGTTTAACCGATCGACATACACACCGGCAACCGAAAACAGCAGCAGAATGGAGACTCCGATTATCAATCTCAAATCAGGTAAAATCATATTTATCTCGGCACACTAATTTTCTGAACTATTTTATCGATAATACTGTCTGCTGTATATCCGTCAATCTCAGCATCAGAATTTAGGACTATCCTGTGACGGAGCAACGGCTTTATCAGCCATTTTATATCGTCCGGAACAACATAATTTCTGGACTCAAATGCCGCCGAAATTTTTGCGATATTGATAATTTGAACAGCTGCTCTTGTACTTGCACCAAGTATCAACTGCTCCGATTTTCTCGTCTCAGCGACTATATTATAAATATATTCGAGAACAGAGTCCTCTATCCTTATACTTTTATATTCATCAACAGCGGCTTTTACAACGTTGTCTTCCAGTGAAATGAGATTTAACTCTTCAAAATTATCTGTGCTGAAACCGTCATTAAACTTTTTCAAAACCTCAAGTTCATAGTGCCTTGACGGATATCCGACAATTATTTTCATAA
>JBFZEO010000188.1:0-2615 GCA_041306845.1 Spirochaetota bacterium | reverse complement strand
CATGCAACCCGAGAAACCTCTTGCAAAAATTCTATAGAAACAAGGTATTTTTGCAAGAGGCTCGGTATTTTTTACAAATTAGCTATTTTATTGAATTGATAATCGCAGTAAGAGACTTAACTCCCTCTTTGGAGTAGGTTTCGAGTCTCTTATTCTTGAGTGCCGCAGCATTTTCCTTATCCGACAACTCCCTATAACTCCTCGGCTCCTCTCTAAGATTATATTCCTTAAAGGAAATTAAGACTTTTTCTAACCGCTCGGTAAGTTTCTGCTGATCCTCGCCAACCAGTTCAACTTCGATATATGCGCTCTTGAGATCGTTAAACCTCGACAGTTCTATAGTGAGGTCCCCTTTTGTAAAAACAAAACTTTCCTTTATGTTGTAATAGTAAACATAGTATTCCTCTTTTAGAAAAGCAAAAACTCTTTTAAAAACATCGATAGGAAGCTCATATTCATATTCAACATTTTGCTCGATACCGTTGACAAGTGATTTGTTCTTGAGTGTGAGAATGTATCTGCTCCCATTAGAAACACGGAGTCTTGCGTAATGAAAATCCTGTTCCGGTATGTTTATCTCGGTTATTCCCCTTAGAATTGCCACGCTTTTTTTTGTAAAAATTGGATTGATGAAGTCAACAATATTGATAAAATCCTCTTTGGTTTCACAAAACCAGAACCCGGATTTTCTGTCCAATTTATATTCGCCATAAACACTCTTTAGTTTGCTAAGAGTCTCGTCAAAATTTAGAACAGAGTATTTCTTTTCTATTTCAAATGCCATTCTTTTCTCCATAATTACAATCTTTTATTTTTCAAAAATTTCTTTTCAAGGTTACTAAAAACATTATCGAGCTTCTCTTTTCTCTTTTGCTCATTGAGTTTCCTGTGGACAATCTCATCCTCAACCTCAGCAACATCGAGAAGCGATAATTTATAAAAATATGTGATCTCTTTAAAATGGATATCCTGCTTAATACCGGACACTCTATATGTTATCTTTTTGATGTGCATCGCACCGGTCTTGAACGGATTACCGTTTATATCAACGATATCGCCCATCTCCAGCGGATGATCTATTTCCTGTCTATCCCCGTCAGGGAAAACCAAAACATAGTTATAATATTCCATGAGTTTTATATAATACTTTTAGGCGGTGTTGTCAAGAAAGTCACCGGTTATCAGACTAATTGTAAGATTCTTCCGGATAGAAGATAAGGCGCGGAGAGCACACATATATAGCACCCGGTTTTCTGTCGTTTATATAGAATGTTACGGGCAGTATCTCAATCGCAACTTTCTTTTCCCTGAGTTTTATCTTCATCTCGTACTCTTTCCAGGTATCTGTTAAGTTAAATATTTTTGTTTCACCATCTACACGAAGCGTCATCTCAGATGAACTATTTTTCTTTGCATAAACCTTAAATTTATAGGTTCCCTCATTTTTTATCCTTTTATTGGTGTACACGCTATGATTACTGCTCTCAAAAAGACCAACATCGTCAAGATTCATTTCAAAGGTGGTAGCAACATGGTTTATATCAGCATATCCCATTCTCACCTCATAAGCCCCGGCTGTCAGGAGATCGAACTCCATCCTAAAAACACCGGAATCGTTTAAGAAACTCGACCTATCCTCATAAATCATGTCGCTGCCGGCTGTTCCGACACTAAGAAAATAATGACTATTCTGAAGGTTTTCATAGGATGCCCTAAAGATATAGCTTTTATAATCGGATGCGGTTACAAGGGGGAAATATATATACTCTGCATTTGGTTCCCTCGACAACTTGAGATGAAGTTTATAATTACCCGATGACGCCGGCAGCTCCTCGGCGGCAAAAACGTCCGGGGCACTCACACCCGCTCCGGCGACAGAACCGACCCATGCACCGGTAGTCCCCCCCTCAAAGTCCGCAGTGTCACCACTCAACAGGTTGTCAAGCTGTAGAGAATAAACAACGCCCTTACTATAACTTTCCGTACCGGAAACAGAGGAACTTATCCCCCCTTCGTGTGTCCACAAATTTATATTTTCCGGTATGTTCAGGTCGATCTCATCGCTGTCAAACCCCGATTTATATTCACATGAAAAACTTAACAATACTAACATCATCGATAAAAAATATCTCATTTTACCACCAGCACCTTTCTTATCTGATTAAACAATCCCGGAGCCCTTATCCTTATTAAATATACACCTCTTGCGACAATTTTACCATTATTATTTCTGCCGTCCCATTCCACAATGTGTTCGCCGGCAGCCTGAGCATCCGATATCACAAGAGACTTGACTACATTACCGGACAGATCGTACACGACAATACTTACCGGACCCGATTTCTTTATCTTGTACACAAACTTTGTTATCTCATCATGGTACGGGTTTATAACATTGTTTAGTATTGTGACATTATTATCCTGCTCTTTAATCGTGTCGATTTTCACCATAAAAGTTTCCGCTTTCTCAGGTGAAAAACCATTCTTATACGGCTCAACCGGCGCTCGATAACAATAATAATCGCCGATCTTAAATACCATGGAGATATATTTGTCCTTTTTAAGCTCAGAATCATTCCCCGGCAGCAGAAACTCCCATGTTTTACCGGAAATGA
>JBFZEO010000187.1:0-6148 GCA_041306845.1 Spirochaetota bacterium | reverse complement strand
ATAGAAATTTCGCAAGAACCTCCATATACTCTACATTAATATTGATTGTTTTTACAGGATTTTTAAAGTTTATTTTGTAAAGACTCTCATTCGAGCAGAGCAGTCTCGATCGAGTTTTTGAGTTCAAAATAACTTTTCTTAAAACTCTCGTAAAGTTTTGGAATGGCTGCGATATCCTTTTCGTCGCAGGCTTTTTGTATGGCAGTTGCAATATCTCCTGTTTTTACGGCGGTTATGTTGTAGGCGCTACCCTTTATGGAATGGATTGTGAAGCGGATATCGGCAAGGTTTTTGTCAACATCGGAGATCCAGCCGTCGAGCTGTACGATCTGTTTACCTGTTGTATCTATAAATATCTGGATCACCTCATCGACGATCTCTTTTTCCTGATAAAAATTCTCAAACAGTTTCTTGTAATCAAAGATATCGCTCATATAAAATCCTCCCGTTTAATCCATATGGCTAATTATAATGAAAATAATCTTTTAAGGTGTAAATATTTTATTAAAAAGTTAACTTGATTTGACAATTTCTTCAACATTAATGTATAGAATATAGATATTATGCATAGATTCCATTCCGACTACCACACACATTCCACTTACTCCAGCGACGGCAAAGAGAAACCGGAGAGGATGATCCGCAAGGCAATCAACGTTGGGCTCGACGAGATCGCCCTGACAGATCATGTTGACCTCGGTTATCCCGACTCGGAACTTTTTTTTAAGATAGATATGTCTGCGTATATAAAAGACCTGGAGAGACTGCGGGAGAAGTTCGCCGGACGGATCAGAGTTGTCAAAGGACTCGAACTTGGACTGAAGCCGGATATGAAAGGGCAGATTGAGGACTTTATAAGTGGACATGAGCTTGACTTTATCATCGGTTCGACGCACTGTGTCGGCGATATGGAGTTGTCGCGGGCGGGGCTTTTTGCGGGTTTTAGGACTGTTCCGGAGGCCTATCAGAGATATCTTGAGGAGCTGCTTGCCAACGTTCAGACGTTTGACTGTTATTCGGTTGTCGGGCATATAGATTTTGTGGAGAGATATTTTCCTGCCGAGCTGCTGGCGGAGAATGAGAGTAAGATCCTGAAATATGAGATGTTTCGGGAGATCATAGATGAGGTCTTAAAAATAGTCATCTCTAAGAACAAGGGGATAGAGATAAATACGTCGGGTTATCGGTACAGACTCAGTAAACCGCACCCATCGTTTGATATTGTAAGAAGGTACAAAGAGCTGGGCGGTGAGATAATTACTATCGGGTCGGACTCCCACGAGTCGCGAAGTATCTGTTCCGATTTTGAAACGATATACACATTCTTAAAAGAGATCGGTTTTAATTACATCGCATCGTTTGACAAGCTAAAACCAACATTCATAAAAATATAAAACTTCGTTTGGTGAATTATTATTTTTTCCTTTTGCATTGCTGCTCGTCATGCGTCCAGCTTTTCGCAATGGCAAAAAATCACCTTTTTAAAAATCCAAAGCGGGTAATTAGAAGTACCCTGAGATTAAAATCCCCCTTAATATTATTAATTGCGGGAGCGTTGATTTTCGATTACAAAAATATAAAAAATCTTCACCACATATGTGGTGAACTTTTTGACATACCGTGAGGTAGAAATAGAAATTTAGTGCGTTTGCCGTGCTTTTTATAGGTATTTTTTGTGTTTTATATAAAATCAAGAAAAATGTTGTTTTATAAAAGAGTTGGTGATATATTTATTTCGTTGCTTATCTGAAGGTCACTTATAAAAAATTTGTGTCCTGTTATAAATAAAAAATACCTCTGGACTGTTATAATGCTTGCTTCCTATATCTCATTATTTGTTTTTGTTTCATGTTTTTATTTTCTGATATTGGCGGTTATTTTGAAGCCGCATACCATTCTCAATAATGTTTTTTATCTTTTCGTTGCGCTCCTTGCTGTCTGGTCGTTTGCAAATATATTTTATAACATCTCTACCGATGAGTCTTCCTTTAGATTTTGGTACAAGTTCGCCTCCTTCGGATGGTGCGGAATGCTGATTGCCGTTGCTTATCTGGTTCTTGTTCTGACTGATAATTATAAAAAAACTCCGCTTATTGTCAAACTTGCAGTTGTGATTTATGCTCTGGTTGTTTACATTCTCATCCTAACGGATAACGGATTTGTCAGCGATATTTATCCGGGTAAATATGGGGCAGTGGAAAGGGTAGATATTAATAAATTGAGTTTTTACATGTTTTATGCCGGCAATATTGCTGCAATCTTTGCCGGGTATTTTATGATCTGCGGAGCTGTTAAGAAGAGTAAGTCGAACAGGTTCCGGAGACAGGCGAAGGGATTCCTGATATTTGCTTCCATTGCACTTTTTTTGTTGGTTGTTCTTTTTTGTTTGTCCAATCTGCTCCATTTTCAGATTCCGGCTGTTCGGGTTTTTATATTCTTTGTTTTTAATGCCGGTTTTTTATTTTTACTATACAGATACAGAGTCATGCTTCTCGATTTTCATCTGCTCAAGCACGATCTCATGAATTCCATAGGTGATTTTATAATGATTATAAGTCCCGATAATTTTGTTGTTAAAGCAAATTCGGCATTCTTCGAGCAGATACATTCCGACAATGCCGAGTGTTACCGGTTAGATTTCTCCAGTTTTTTTGAGAATGGGGATGAAATTTTAAAAAGTTTAACCGGATCGGTTGCAGATAGAAAGATGGTGAGAGTCAATCAGTCTACAGTTAAAACCATATCCGGCGATGATATCCCAGTCGGAGTGTTAATGTGTCCGGTTTTTGACAGGTATTCTGATTATATAGGATCGGTTGTATTCTGCAGAATAAGAACCGAATTTTATAAAGTTGTTGCGGAATACAGTTTTACCGAGCAGGAGAAAAAACTTGCTGTTTACATCCTGCAAGGATTTAATAATAAAGAGATAGGCGATAAAATGGGGATTGCGCTTGGGACAGTAAAAAATTATATTTATTATCTGTATAAGAAGACAAATTCTGCCAACAGAGCCGAATTCTTACAGCTATTTTCCTGATTTTCTGAAAAGGTAACTTTAGTCACTATATAAAAAAGACCCGGCATCTATTCAAAAATGGAAAAAAAGTGTAAGTTAAAGTGTGTGAAATGAGCGTTTTAAAAAAATATTTATAAAAAATTTAGTTTTTTTTAAATAATGTGTATATATTTGTTGTGCATCGGATTTCAGTTTAAAATCTATGTTATGGGCACTTCTAAAAACCTCATTCGGTGTTTTAGTTCGTCCTTTTTTGTCCTTACTTCGTCACTAAAACAGTTATATAAACAAATTATATTTCTGTTTTATGGCTGGTCGCAACTTTCCTGATATTTTGGAGTACCAAAAATCATTGCTGCTCGCCCGGGCTGGTCATTTCGCTTCGCTACATTGCTCGCCCATGCAGCCTGCTTCTTGTAAGGACAAGAAATCACTTCATTAAAAATCCAAAGCAGGTTTTTAGAAGTACCCTTATTTTCTTTGAGAGGTTATTCATAAATGAAGAAACAAAAAATAAATGTCAAATATCCGATAGTGGTAAAACTAATTCTTATAATTTCTGTCATAGTTTTTATATCTGCAGGAGTTGTTTCCCTTATAGCTTCGTGGCGGTTTTCGGATGATATCAGGGCAAGGGTCGAAAAAAATAATCTTGATATGAACGAAATGCAGGCAACTCAAGTCACAAACAGCATTGATTCCATCGTTTCTAACATTTATCTTTTGTTTGATACTTTTCGTACTATTATGGGGAATAGGATTCTTGAGACTGCAACTATTGATAATTTCTGGTTGAGGAATGGTGAAGTTGCTGCAATTATCCTGCCGGGTGAAAAAGAACTTTACAATAACAAGTTTTTTCTGGCAAACGAACTTGACAGAGATGTTATAACTCCGCTTATCGCTAAATACAAATCCGAACAGGATAAGGCAAAAACCGGAGGGACTTTCCTTTTCAACGCATCGAATGTTTTTGGTTTCCCCGTTGTCGGGCTGATTATTCCATATAAAGAGTTTGGAACTAATAACGGCATGATTATCATTTTCTCCGTTGAGGAGCTGCAGGCGAGGATTACTGCATCATCTTCTGTTTACAATACATTTATCGTTAACAGCTCGGGGGATATCATTCTCCATGAAGAACTCGATAAACTTACCATGGGTGTAAACATAAAGACTCATCCTGTTGTCAAGGACATGTTCGCCAATCCGATTGATAACAGGCAGATAAAATACAGAGAGACCGATGGTAACGAGTATTTTGGTGCATACCGTAAATTATCTACCGGTGGTCTTGGTGTCATAACAACGATCCCGACATCTGAGGTTTCAGCTGTTGTAAGACAGATTATTATGCAGAACCTCTACCTGACCGGTGTTGTGCTTTTGTTTTCCATTCTTATAACTTACTTTTTCTCAAAGACGATAAGCAAGCCTGTTAGGGCACTTGCCAGAGCGACTCTCAAGATCGAGAGCGGCGACTATGAGCCGGATATAAGACCGACGACGAGGGATGAACTCGGGTCGCTTACGGAGAGTTTTATCCATATGAGCCGCGGGCTGGCGGAGAGGGAGAGGATCAAAACAACATTCGGTAAATTTGTCAATAAATCGATAGCAGAGCAGGCTTTAAGCGGCAAGCTGACACTCGGAGGGGTGAGACGTGAGGCTACGATATTCTTTTCGGATATCAGGTCGTTTACGGCAATCTCGGAGGCTTTGTCTCCGGAACAGGTTGTTGAGTTCCTTAACGATTACATGAGCCGGATGGTGCATTGTGTGAATGAGACTGATGGTGTAGTAGATAAATTTATCGGTGATGCTATCATGGCTCTGTGGGGTGTGCCGGTTTCCAAGGGGAGTCCCGAGGCGGATGCTCTCAATGCTGTTACATCGGCACTCATGATGAGAGGTGCTCTTATTGATTTTAACAAGGGGCGGGGAGGGGAAGATAAACCGCTCATAAAGATCGGGTGCGGACTTAATACCGGACCTGCGATAGCGGGACAGATAGGCAGTGAGCAGAGAATGGAGTATACGGTTATCGGAGATGCTGTAAATCTCGCTTCGAGGATCGAGGCTCTTAATAAACCTTTTGGGACAGACATCTTGATATCAGAAAACACATATCTCCTTCTAAAAGATAAGGTTATAGTGGAACCGATGAGTCCCATTAAAGTTAAGGGGAAGGCACAGCCGCTTCAGATATATGCGGTTGTAAATCTGACGGGTATGGAGGGACCGAAGACTCTTGCCGACGTCAGAAACCTTGTAGGGATAAAACCGCCGGAGGCTGCACCGGATGTTGACAAAGAGGAAGTTAAGTACGAAATCCTTGATGACAAGAAAAAGGGTTAGCTGAGTATGACTTTTAATAAATTAGATTACATTATTACCATTGTTACCTTTGTATGTGCCGCCTTGTTGTTAAAGTTGTTTTTTGATGATGTCAACAGAGTTACAAACAGGGAAGGGTTGGAGTACACTGCAACAATCACATTCAAAAAAAACAAGGCGCAGCGGCAGTTTAATAACTCGCTAAAGTGGGAACGCCTGCAGAATGAATCTCCCGTTTATGATGGGGATACAGTACGTACAGGAACTGACTCTGAGGCTGCTCTCCATTTTGATGACGGTACCGGACTCGATCTTGCGGACAGCACGATCATCCAGATTCGCACACTCCTTGATAGTCATAAGATAGATTTTATGGGTGGTAGTCTCTCGTTGAGATCCGGACAGAAACTTGCCGGCGGTGTCACAGTTAACACTAAGGATGGTTCTGTAATCAGTTTTGAAAAGGGCGCAGTGGCGAGTATGCTGCAGAACGGTGATGTTATCTCGGTCGGGGTTGACAGCGGTGCGGCGTCTGTTGTTAAGAATGGGGTGACTCAAACCGTTGACCGGAGCAATGAGCTCTCGATAGATGTCAAGTCCGGAACCCTAACCGTGGTTAAACGTTCAATTTATCCTGTTGAGCCGCAGCCGGATACCAGGTTTGTTATTTTTGATAAAGACGCTGAAAGTGTGACTTTTAAATGTGACAGCTCCGGTCTGTCTGAGGGCGCTGCCGGAGTTGTGGAACTTGCTTCCACGCCCGTTTTTGAATCCGGTCTGATGGAAATCCCG
>JBFZEO010000185.1:0-14911 GCA_041306845.1 Spirochaetota bacterium | reverse complement strand
TAATAGAGTATTTTCGGATGATGGATTATTCCATAGCTGTCAATATCTTCAAATTCTACTGTGAGATTGTATTCATACATTAAAATAATCCTTATTTTGAGTTGTTAAACGGTCTGTTCTCAAAAGAGTAAAGATCGTGAACTCCACCCTCTTTGATAGATGCTTCGCTTCTTATCTGCATTTTCAGCTTGCCTGAGTAAAGTCCGTTATGAAGATCGGGCAGCGTTCGGTAGCCGGTGTCCTGGAATGCGTGCTGGAGCCCCTGAGCGAGATACGGGATAAAGTCATCAAGGCTTCCTTTGTCAACAACCGCACCGACAACACCTTGAGCTACCTTTATCTTTGAGTTGTCTGCAAAGTATCTTTTGTCTCCGCCGTTTTTCATTGCCTCAAGACTTGCCATCCCTCTATATTTCTTCAGACGAACACCGTCTTTATAAAAGTATTCGCCGGGAGATTCATTGGTTCCTGCAAGGAGACTTCCCATCATAACTGTAGATGCCCCGAATGAGAGTGCTTTCATTATATGACCGATAGTGCTTATACCGCCGTCAGCTATAACTGGTACTCCGAATTCTCTGGCAGCTTTTGCAGTGTGATAAACTGCTGTTGCTTGAGATCTTCCAGTTGCCATTGTTTCCTGAGTTGTACATATAGAACCCGGTCCCATTCCTATTCTTAACGCATCGGCACCAGCCTTGAGAAGTCCGATTGCCTGTTCCTCAGTAACCACATTACCGGCAATAACATCGAGTTCCGGATGAGCGGACTTTATGTGTTTGATCATGTCGATCTGAAATTTGCTGTAACCTTGAGACGAGTCGATAACAACTACATCGAGTTTATTTTTTACAAGTTCCTTGAGTCGCTCTTTGTCTTTGTCGTGTGTCGATATGGCTGCACCTACACGGAGTTGCTTGTTGGCATCTTTTGTGGAGAATGGAAAGTCTCTGTTTTTCTTTAGATCGGTTCGTGACATAAGAGATTTTAGGAGTCCGGACTCGTCAACTATCGGAAGTTTTCCTATCTTTGTTTTCTTTAGAATCTTATTCGCCTCAGAAAGGGTAGCTCCCTCTCTTGCTGTAACGAGTTCGGTTGTCATAACCTCTCTCAATTTCTTAGTTGTATCTTTTTCAAAGTCAATATCTCTTGTTGTAACGATACCAACGAGTTTAGTTTTAAGAGTTCCGTCTTCTGTAATCGGTATACCGGAAAAACCGAGTTCCATTTTAAGTCTGTAAACATCATCTATGGTGTGTTCCGGTGATAAAACAACCGGATCAACGATAAAGCCATTCTCAAATCTCTTAACTTTTTTGACCATTTCGGCCTGTTCTTCTATCGTGTTGTTGTAGTGCAGAATTCCTATCCCGCCAAGGAGAGCCATGTGAATAGCCATCTTTTCTTCGGTTACAGTGTCCATCGGAGATGATACAAATGGGAGGTTTAGATTGATATTTCTCGTTAGTTTAGTTTTTAAATCTGCCTCTTCGACGCTAAAATCAATATAGCCAGGCAGTAAAATAATGTCACTATACGTGTACCCGGTCATTTGTCCGAAAATATCTTTGCCTTCAAACCCGTTTCCAGCCATTTTATCATCCTTATTGTAAAAAAATATTAGTTCGTCAAAACTATCAAAATAATTGTCATAGGTCAAGATTATAAAAACCTATTTTACTGTTTTTATAATCTCTCTTTTCATTTCTGCCGGATTTTATTCGTTTTATGGCATCATAATCCCATTCTCAATACTTAAAACCTGAACCGCCTATAAACTCCCTCAAAATAGATATCTGCGGTACGTTATCTGCCGGGATGGTGTGAAAATACTTTAAGAAGTTGAGGAGTCTGACTGCCTCGGCGTACTCTTCGACATCTGGTTTGACCTGCATCAGGATAGTTTGTGCATAAGGTTTTAAAACGGAAAGTTCGTAGTCGAGGGCAGAGTTAAAATATCCGTCGGCGTTGTTTTGATAGGGGAAAATATTTTGTTCCTCGCCGCGTCTTACTGACGGCCACATCTTGAGAGTTGTGAGCCCCGAGTGCCCGCGGTATCTGTAATCTCTTACGAGTCGCCTCAGTACTCTGTTGTCTGTTGTGGGGATTCTATTTACATCATCGATATTCATCTGGGTCAGTGCAGATATGTATATCTTAAACTTTACACTTTTATCTATGCTGAATGTCAATTTGTCGTTAAGACCGTGTATCCCTTCGATAACAATAATATCGTTATTGTTTAACTTGATCCTGTTGTTGCTTATCGATGAGAATCCAGTCCTAAAATCGTAGTAGGCTGTATTTATCTCTTTACCGGCAAGTAACGCTTTGAGATGATCGTTAAACAGTTCAAGATTTATTGCATTTATCGATTCGTAGTCGAGTTTGCCGTCTGCGTCGAGCGGTGTTTTTATCCTATCGACAAAATAATTGTCCACCGATATGGTGACCGGATTGAGTCCGTAAGCCCGGAGCTGCAGTGAGAGTCTTTTGGAGAATGTTGTTTTGCCCGAGGATGAGGGGCCGGCTATCGCTACAAGGCGAACGGAGTCTCTTTTTTGATAAATTGAAGTAGCGAGTCCGGTTATCTGTCTCTCCTGCAGAGCCTCCTCTATCTGTATAAAATCGTTAATCTGTCTGTTTATTATGATGTCGTTAAGTGCTCCCACATTATCAACTTTGAGTGCCTTCCCGAGATTTTTATGTTCCTGATAGACCTCAAAGATTCTCTTTTGTTCCAAGAATGGGGAAACTTCGTTCAGATTGGATCTTTTAGGAAACTGAAGTATAAATCCTTGAGAATAATTGATTACGTCAAAAACTTTTACAACTCCTGTTGATATGGCAAGCGGAGTATCTATCATCTCATAAAAGTCATCGCATCTGTAACAGGTAATTGTTGAGGGATTAATTGTGTTAAAAAGTTTGAGTTTTTCTGTTTTTTGATCCTTCTTGAGAATGTCAATTGCCTCAAGATAGTTTAATTTACCACGGGCAATCTCTTTGTTTTTCTCTATTTCATTCCTAATGGCATTTTTTATATCAGATATATCTTTTTCTGTAAGGGTAATTCCATCAATTTCATAATAATATCCCGGTCCCAGCGAGTGCATTATCATTAGCTTTTTACCGGGATAGAGAGTGTTGATAACTTTTGCAAGGATAAAACACAGTGTTCTTCTTTATATCTCCATTCCATAATGGGAGTAAGCCTCAATAAATTCGACAACAGCATTTATTTTTATAGAATAACTCAGAGAGCTTATCTCATTGTTAACCAGTGCTCCTATATAGAGGTTTTTATCACCATTCTCCAAAAGATCGTATAACAGCGTTCTTTTCTTTACCTCAACTGTCTTGTTGTAATTTTTTATTGTGATACTTAAATTATGTGTCATTCAGGAAAACCCCTTTTTATTATGATAAATTATTTATTGAGAATATCTGAGAGAGCTGAGTATGTCAAGAGATTAAAAGTCAGATTTTAGTGCTTCGATTGCTTTATTTATAAAACTTCCTGGATCTATAGGTTTTACTATAAAGTTTCTAACACCGTATTTCATAAGTTTGAGAATGGTATCTTTTTGATTCATGGTTGAAAATATTATTGTCGGTATAGAGTAGCTTAGTGTTTTAAGTTTATCAAGCACATCGAATCCTGACATAACCGGCATCATAAGATCGAGGAAAATAAGATCAGGAATATGGTTTTTTAAATCGTCTATGAAAAGTTTACCGTTAGCATACTTGTGTATATCTGCCTCAAGCGGCATAAGCGCAGCTTCAGCAAGATCTCTTATGAACTCATCGTCATCAACTATAGAGATAACAGCCTTGTTAAGTATTTTACCGGGAGAAGCACTCTCATTTATGTCAATCATCCCTTTAATCGTGTTGTTATCCTGTGAAATCAGCTCTTCCACATTGGCGTTGTCGAGGTTGTCAATTGCTTTGCTGATATCGTCAACGGTTTCGATATTTTTAAACTTGTCAAATCCTGCAAGCAGTTCCTTAACAATATCTGATTTTGTAAGGATTTTAATATTTAACCCGCTGCCGCCGGTATTATCTATAATGGTATTTATCATATCTTTAAATTTGATTTTTTCTTTATCTGATTTAATTTCAATATCATTTAACATTAAAATAGTTTTGGGTCTTGATTTGTTATTTATACTTAATATCTCTTTTATTTTAAATTTAAGGGTTTCAATTTTTTCGGAATTTAACCCGAGTCCGGATTCTATAAAAAGGATCCCGTTATTGTAGTTAACTTCAAGGATTGCCGGAGTTGTGTCTCCCTCAATCTCTACATTAAGGAGTTCTGATACCGATTTTATGAGTAGATCAGGTTTTATAGGTTTTTCAAAGAATTTATTAACTTTTAATTTTGCTGCGTTCTTAATTGTGTTTATATCGATCTTTGCTGCAAGAAGGATCACCGGGATATCAGCTACAGTTTTGTAATCTTTTTTTTCGTTTAGAATGTTTGTGCCATTCTTTTCAATAAGATAATAATCGATAATTACGCAGTCCGGAATCTCGTTTTTCATTTTTATCAAAGCGTCAAACGGGTCTTTGCAGACTAAAACCTCCATTCCGAACTGCTCGAACTTCTCCTTAACAAATGAACGTATCAATTCCGATGAATCAAGAATAAGCAGTTTATATCGTTTATTCATAATGGCAACTCCGTTAACTTTTATTATATTATGTGTATCGTTATAAATCCATCTTTATTGCTTAAAATAGTTATAAAAAACTTTATAATATTTATTTTCCTCTTTTTAGCTTTTGGGAAAAATCAAAAAATTATCAGTTATTTACGATCTTTCAAGATTGAGGAAATAATTTATTTCCCGTTTTAAAGTTTCATAGATAAAAGGTTTCGAGATAAAGCCGTTGAATCCGGATTGCTTTATTCTTTCCACTGTTAAAGAGGATATATCCGCAGTAGATGCAACTATTATACTGTCCTGATACATCTCGCGGATCTTCTTTATAGCTCCGAAGCCGTCGAGGACTGGCATTTGTATGTCAAGTATGATGAATTTGTAATTTTGTTTCTTCGATAATTCAACAGCCTCCGCACCGTTTTTTGCCGGAATGCATGTTATTTTCATCTTTGACATGTAATGACTCATCAGATTTATGTTTTCTTCGGCATCGTCAGCATAGAGGACAGCAGCAACATTCTCACTCCCACTCTCAGGCTTTGTGTTTCTTTCTCCGTCTTCCTGTCTGATGAGGTATTTGTCTGGAATGGCAGCTATAATATTTTCCAGTTGAGCTATAAATTCTTCAATTTCCTTTTTTGTCGGGAATGGATCTTTTTTGATATTTTCATCCATTTTTTTCATTATTTCATATAATTCATTAAATCCATAGCTTCCTGAAAAACCCTTTAACTTATGTGAGATGAATTTTATATCCTGTATGTTTCCGATTGTTATAGACTGCTTTAGCGAGGCTATTCTATCCGGGATTGCGCTTATGGCGGAGAGTGACAGTTTTTTTAGTTGTTCTGTTTTACCGAGTCTGGCAATCCATCGTTTTACCATCTCTTCATCTTTGGTAATGTCAATGTTGTTTTGTTCTATGGTGGCTACCGGAATACTGACTTTAAATGTTGTTCCAATGCTTTTTGTACTTGAAACATCGATTGTCCCGCCCATAAGTGTTACGAGGTTTTTGGTTATTGCCATTCCAAGTCCAGTGCCGCCGTATTTACTTGATGTATCTTTGCTTAGTTGGTCATACGGAGTAAAGAGTTTTTTTAATCCGACTTTATCGATCCCAATCCCGGAATCTTTTATTTGGAGGACGAGATTCTCATTCTCATAACTTGCAGAAAGTTCAACTGTTCCTTTTTCCGGTGTAAATTTGAATGCGTTTGAAAGAAAATTTATGATTATTTGAGTGAGACGCATTTCATCACCGCATATAACTGTCGGGATATTATTTTGATGATAAAGGTACTTTATGTTTTTCTCATCGGCTTTGAGTTTGAAAAGGTTATATATGTGATCGAGCATATTACTTAGTATAAAGTTGAGGTTGTTGAGCTCAAGTTTCTGTGATTGGAGCTTTGTCCAGTCGAGAGAGTTGTTTATTATGTTCAGCATGTAGACGCTGCTCTCTTTGATTGTGTTTAGTTTTGCTGAGAATTCCTCGTTTTCGGATTTTTCAAGGAGAATGGTTGTGTATCCTATGAGAATATTAAGCGGTGACCTTAATTCATGTATGATATTAGCAAAGTAATTTTCTATTTTTGAAGCTGCTGCAAATTTATGGTTTACCGATTCAAGTATTGATTTGTGTAGTTTATCTTTGAATTTGTGTCTTATATCTATTATATCGTATCCACCGGATTTATAAATGCTGCCGGCAATTTTTATTGATATCTTATCAGTGTAAAAAATAACAGGAATTTCTCCTGCTATTTTTAGTATTTTTGAGGCAATGTATTTTTCATTATGAAAGACTGGAGCTATTATCACAGGATTTTTTATCCTGCCCGGGATAAATGCAAGCGAACTTATCCTTTTTACCCTAATCAAGTTGTAATAACCGGCGAGCTCATTATGAACCAATGCGTTGTCTTCTGTTCCATAGAGGATAATGTTTCTTAAATTAGTGTTCAATTTTTATCAAGCCGCCTTTATTTACGTTGGTTTTTAATGTCCCACTATTGAATATTTTACAATAAAACATAAAAAAAATCATACTTTTTGATAAGTATTTTTGTAAGAGGCTCGTTTAAAAAATGATTATATGGAACTAAAATTTACTCTTAATCTCAGTATAATATTTTATATGATCATCAGATTGTTTAATCATGTCAAAAAGTTCTTTTATAGTGGATTCAAATTCGGAAAGTTTTGATTTTTGAGTATCAAGCAGCGATTGAATAATAATGCTTTGCATATTAAGAACATCGGTTGACTCGTATATTCCCTGAATTTTTTTGTTTTGTGATTCAGAAACAGAATTTATGTCGTGTGCCATAGTATATATATTATTAATCGCTGTTTTCATTCCTACGATGGTATCTATCTGAGTCTTAATAAATCCAGAAATGTTGTTAATTAGGATTATGGTACTGTCAATTTCAAGTTTAATGTCATTTATTCCGGTTTTAGCAGTATCAGCCACATTCTTACCGCTGTCAACTTCGCTTATAATGTTAGCCACAACCTGATTTATCGATAGAGACGCCTTGGCGGAGGACTCTGCCAGTTTACGTATTTCTCCGGCGACAACAGCAAACCCTTTCCCCGACTCTCCGGCGTGAGCAGCCTCTATGGAAGCATTCATAGCAAGAAGATTTGTTTTTGCCGAAATTTCACTTATCAGCCCCGTCATCTGATTTATACTTTTTATGGATTCGGTAAGTTTATTTATAAAGTCAATTATTCTGTCTATTTTATTTATACCTGTGTCGGTTACTTTTTTGAGGTTCTCAGAGAATGCTATTGCTTTGGCAAGATGGGTTTCCATTGTCTTATTGTGGGTCTGGATGTTATCATTATGAGTATTGAGATCATTTATTCCATTGAAAAGAGTTTCAAAACTTTTTGAGATGTTGCCAAAAGTAACTCTTGCATCATTTAGGACGTTTGAGGCATTCTCAAGAGACTGCTGCTCTATCTGAATGGATTTTTCAAAATTAACTGTTGTTTCGTTCTGGTTATTGATGTTTTGTTCGAGCAGTACTGATTTTGATTTTAGAGATTCTATGTGAGCGGTTAAGTCTTCCGTAAAATGGTCGATGTTTTGTATTAGTGCAGTAAAGTTGCTCGATATTTTAAGGTAAGATTTTTCATAGTTGAGAAGTTTTCGTTTGTTTTTTAACTTGAGTACATAGTCAGTTTTGCCGTCTTCCAGATTTTTTAAGAGGTTTATCATTCTCTCAAATTTTTTAACAGTGATAAACAGGGCGAGTCCGATGGCAGCAGATGAGATAGTAATCTTTATTATTACAAACTTTACAGTCTGTGTAGAATATATAACAGACATAAAATCACATATTCCGGTGATTAGAACAATAAAGGCTCCTGTAGACATCATAATTGCAACGATACGTTGTTTATTAAAGTATAGTATTGATAATACTGAAATAATTATAAAAACCAAAATTTGTCCGGCAAAAATAACCATAATTTGTTCTATCCCGATAATTATTTGATATCATATTAAATAATTATTTACAAATAAATATTTTTTGTATAAGAGTAGTGTTGTGAACTCATTTTAACTCTTTATTATAAAGCTGTTATTTATAATAATTCAAATTCTATTTTATGGGATGTATGATTATGAAAAAAAGAGATTTTTGTGTTTTAGTTATTGCTCTATTCTGCCTTATCGGATGTTCTTCAAAAGAGTATCTTAAAGATGAAGGCGTTTATGCTGTTTTCAGCACGAGTTATGGAAATTTTACATGCAAATTATACGAAGATAAGGTTCCTTATACAGTCGCAAATTTTGTCGGATTGGCATCCGGTACTATCCCTCACAGTAATTTTAAAACTGGTCAACCGGAAAAAAGACCATTTTACAATGGTACAATTTTTCACAGAGTTATAAAAGATTTCATGATACAGGGGGGAGATCCTACGGCGACCGGTATGGGCGGACCTGGTTACAGTTTTTTTGATGAATATAATTCTTCCTTAAAACATGATTCGGAAGGTGTTTTATCAATGGCAAATTCCGGTCCCTCAACTAACGGAAGCCAGTTTTTTATAACTCTTGTTCCGACACCGCATCTTGACGGCAGACATACTGTTTTTGGTAAAATAGTTGATGGTATGGATGTAGTCAAATTAATTGGAGAAACAAAAACTGATGGGAGTGACAAGCCTTATAAAGATGCAATAATAAAAACTTTAACAATAGTTAAGATTGGGGAAAAGGGCAGATCTTTTGATGAAACTGCTATTTTTAATGACAGACAAAAGTATATTGATATGTCTGATGCAAAGAGGAATGAGTCTATGAACAAATTCCTTAGTTCTTTCAAAATTGATCCGTCTAAGATGACTAAAACAGAGTCAGGGATGATGTTTGCCGTTCTAAAAGAGGGAATGGGAAAGAAACCTGTTGTCGGAGCTAATGTAACAGCTCATTACACCGGGTATTTTACAGACGGAAGAGCATTTGATTCCTCCTATCAGAGGCAACAGCCTTTTTCGGTGATTGCCGGGAAAGGGAATGTAATAAAAGGCTGGGATGAGGCGCTTCTTGATATGAAGGTTGGTGAGAAAAGACTTCTTGTTATCCCTTACAATTTAGCCTATGGTGAGATGGGGTATTCTATTATTCCTCCTAAAGCCACTTTGATTTTTGAAATAGAACTTTTAAAGGTTAATTAATATATGTTTGTGTTGTATTTATTTCTTACAATTGTTGATATTTTTGTTGTTTTCTTGATGTCTGTTTTTCTTGTTGTTTGTTTCTGGTGGCTCCTTTTCTTTAAAAGGGGAGACAGGATAAGGATGTCAAATTATCTTCTCTATGGACCTTGGGTTCTCCTTGTAAATCACTTATTGTTATTTATAAACCTCAAGCTGATAGGTAAGGAGAATATTGATCCTACCCGAAAAACATTATATATTTGTAATCATCAGTCATGGCTTGATATAATTACATTTGTGAGAGAGTCAAAGGCCGGTGCGATTTCTAAGGAAGAGGTTAAATCAATTCCGCTTATAGGTCTATTAACGCAGTATGCTGGTACTTTGTATTTTAAAAGGGAGAATAGGGGAGACAGAATAGGTATAATCAAAGAGGTTCGTAAGCATTTTGATGCCGGTAATTCACTCTGTTTGTTCCCTGAAGGTACTAGGAGCGATAAGGGGGAGCTTAATACTCCAAATTTTGCTCTCATTAAACTGGCATATAAGATGAATATAACAGTTGTTCCCGCGGCATTACATGGAACGATAGATATTTTGCCAAAAAACAGGTTGTATTTTAAGTTTTTTAAGAAGGTTGTGTTGAAATACAATAAACCTATTGATCCTGCGGATTATCCCGATGGGGAGGAATTCTGTAAAGTTTGTTGGGGTAAAGTAGAGGATACTTACAAAGAGATAAGGAGTAAGTATTTTAATTTATCAACCTAATACATAAAAGAACTGATCTTTAGATCAGTTCTTTTACCGCTTCGAGCAGTTCTGATATCTGGAAAGGTTTTGATATTAATTTCTTTATCCCAGATTCCATCATAAGTAAAAATTGAGTCTTTTCCGAACCCGGATGTGCTGTCAGTATTAATGCCGGTGGAACCCTTTCTTCGATCCCTTCTCTTTTAAAAGCGACTTTCATTGCGGTATAAAGTTCCTGCCCATTTGCCTTGGGCATCATCATATCCAATATAATTAAATCGATTTTCTCTTTTCTCAATAACTCCATCGCCTCTTCGCCGCCGTCAGAGAGATAAACTCTGTATCCGTCAGACTTTAGAATATCCTCTAATAGAGTACGAATGTTCTCTTCGTCATCGATTACAAGAATAGATTTCATATAATCTCCTTAAAACTTAATTAAAATACAGGATTAAATTATATTCACACAAAAAGTTGGTAGAAATAATTATTGTAAGAATATAGTGCAATAATTCGTATATTTCAAGTAAAATTATAAAATAATGGTTTATTTATCTTGCTAAATCTGTTATAAAGGAGAAAATTTATGAGTGGAGCTTTAGCATGGCAAAAACCTCTAAACAGTCAGAGTCTAATCTGGCTGAAAAAATCAAAGAATCTTTTCTTAGACATAGGACATACTCATTAGCAAGAGATGAGTACACTGCAACACAACAGGACAACTTTTTGGCATTGTCGCTTGTTGTCAGAGATATGATGATAGAAAAGTGGGTAAAAACTCAACAGACTTATTACAAGAATAATGTCAAGAGAACCTATTATTTATCACTTGAGTTCTTGATGGGTAGAACCCTCGGAAACAGTCTTGTAAATCTTGGTATTCTGGATGAAGCTGAAAAAGCGATGAAGGATCTTGGACTGGATATAGAAGAGATCCGAAATGAAGAAAAAGACGCAGGATTGGGAAATGGCGGTTTGGGAAGACTTGCTGCATGTTTCCTTGATTCTATGGCGACATTACAGTTGCCTTGCTACGGTTATGGTATCAGATATGATTATGGTATTTTTAATCAGAAAATATCTGATGGTTATCAGATGGAGATCCCAGATAATTGGTTAAAAGATGGTAATCCTTGGGAGATCGAAAGACCGGTAGATCAATTTACGATTAAGTTTAATGGTAAGGTTACTACTTACAAAGATTCGAATGGTTTCACAAAATATTTATGGGAAGATTCCGATGATATTTTGGCTGTTCCATACGATAATCCTGTTCCAGGATATGATAATAATACTGTTAACACTTTAAGACTCTGGACTGCGAAAGCTACCGATGAGTTTAATCTGCATGAATTCAATATGGGAAACTATGTAGAAGCTGTGTCTGAAAAGAACAAATGGGAGAACATTTCAAAAGTTCTTTATCCTAACGATGTTACTGAATCAGGTAAGATATTAAGACTTCAGCAGCAGTATTTCTTCGTTTCTGCATCATTGCAGGATATTATCCGAAGATTTTCAAAGTATAACAAAGATTCTAAGGGCAACATAAAATTTGCTGATTTCCATAAAAAAGTTGCAATTCAGTTGAATGATACACACCCGGCTGTTGCAATACCGGAATTGATGAGACTTTTAATTGATGAATATGGTCTTGGTTGGAAAGAAGCATGGGACATAACTGTAAAGACTTTTGGTTATACAAACCATACATTGCTTCCTGAAGCTCTCGAAAAATGGTCTGTAGCTATGTTTGAAAGACTTTTACCAAGACATATGAAGATTATCTATCAGATAAACTTTGAATTTTTGACAAATGTATCTATTGTTTATCATGGAGATGTGGCAAGATTGAGAAGAATGTCGATAATTGATGAATCCGGTGAAAGATATGTAAGAATGGCATTCCTTGCAATAATAGGTTCCCATTCTACAAACGGTGTAGCCGCTCTGCACTCTGAACTTCTGAAAAAATTTGTGTTAAAAGACTTTTTCGATATCTATCCGGAAAGATTTAACAACAAAACTAACGGTATCACTCAGAGG
This sequence comes from Spirochaetota bacterium, assembly GCA_041306845.1. GTDB lineage: Bacteria > Spirochaetota > GWE2-31-10 > GWE2-31-10 > GWE2-31-10 > JBFZEO01. The sequence goes on along the minus strand of JBFZEO010000185.1, from coordinate 2,750 downwards.
AGATGGCTCCTTAAGGCAAATCCGGCGTTATCAAACTTTATCACATCAAAAATTGGTGATGGATGGGTAAAAGATCTTTTTAAATTAAAAGGTCTTGAGAAATTTATCGATGACAAAGATTTTGCTAAAGAGTGGCAGAAGATTAAACTTGAGAACAAAAAAGTTCTTGCTGAGATAATCAAGAAAGACTGCGGAGTTGATGTTAATATTAATTCTATCTTTGATGTTCAGGTAAAAAGACTTCATGAATATAAGAGACAGTTGCTCGATGTTCTCCATATTATAGCCCTCTATATCGATGTTAAGAGTAATCCTAAGGCTGATTTTGTTCCAAGAACTTTTATTTTTGGTGCAAAAGCTGCTCCTGGTTATTATATGGCAAAGTTGATTATTAAACTTATCAATAATATTGGAAGCGTGATCAATAATGATCCGGATGTTGGCGATAAAATAAAAGTTGTTTTTATTCCTAATTACAGAGTGTCTCTTGCTGAAAAGATTTTCCCGGCTTCTGATCTCTCTGAGCAGATTTCAACTGCGGGTAAAGAGGCTTCCGGTACAGGTAACATGAAATTCGCTCTTAACGGGGCTCTTACTATAGGTACTTTGGACGGAGCCAACATTGAGATAAAAGACTCTGTTGGGGATGATAACATATTTATCTTTGGTTTGAATGTTGAGCAGGTTGAAGAATTAAAAGCTAAAGGTTACAGACCGGAAGAGTATTACAGAAATAATCCAAAATTGAAAAAGGTTATTGACCTTATCTCTTGCGGATTCTTCTCGACAGAAAATCCTGGATTGTTCCAGCCGTTGATTGACAGTTTGATGCACCACGATGAATATCTTCTTTTTGCTGATTTTGATATGTACTGTGAAGCTCAGAAAAAAGTTTCAGAAGCATACAAGAATAAAGATAAGTGGACTAAAATGTCAATTCTTAATGTTGCAAGAATAGGATTCTTCTCAACAGATAGAACTATTGCGGAATACGCTAAAGATATTTGGGATATTCAGCCAGTTGATATAAAAATGGATTAATCTTTTTTTAGAAAAGGGGTGTTTTATGAAAAAAATAATTATTTGTCTTTTATTGGTTCTTTCGTTTTCTATATTTGCTCAGGAAGTTGGAGGCATCTCAAAAACAGACAGTATTAAAGCTGCTGACGATGGGATTACTGCTCTTGCAGAAGATTGGATCGGAAATGATATTTCTGTTACATTAGCTACAGTTGATATTACTTTAACAGGTAAACTGATAAAAGTTTTTAAAGACGGGATTTACATAAAAACTCCGTTTAATAATTACATCTACATCCTTAAGAACTCAATCGCTTATGTAAAAACTGGATCGCAGTCTACTAAGCCGGTTGATGAGAAAAAATAAAAAGATTACATTAATAAAAAACCGCCTTAACAGGCGGTTTTTTATATCATTATTAAATTATTATGAATAAATTACTGTTATTAGATATAAAATTGTCACATATTCTTTTCAATAAATTCAATAATAGAGCGATGCTATTTTTCTCTGTTTTTGGTAATGCATATTTTATTTTGATTTTTATAGCTATTTTGTTTTTTATTTTACCGGATAATGTGAAGCTCCTGACGGAATCTTCTATGATATCGTCTTTCTTCATATCGACGGCTATCGTTTTCATCCTTAAATTCACAGTGAAAAGGCGGAGAATTTCAAAGGGGGATGATAGGTTCATCAATAATTACGATCCTTATTCTTTTCCATCCGGTCACGCAAGCAGGGTAGCAGCTATTGCTATACCGATGCAATTTATTTCTTCCATACTTTCAGTATTAGTTCTTCTGTTCGCAGTAATTGTCTCATTCTCAAGAATATCAAGAGGATATCACTACATAAGCGACTGTTTATGCGGAATATTTGTTGGTATAATTTCCGGAATTATTGCTGTCGGGCTCTCAGATATCTCAACTCAGTTTTTATATTTCCTAATATCCCTTATCAAGATCAATTAATCCGTGCGGTTCAAGTCCGCTTATGTATTCATTTATGATTTCATAGGCTTCGGTTGATCGTTGGTGAATGGATTCCCGTGTGTTTGCACCGATATGCGGTGTTAAAAAAAAGTAATTATTTAGTTTTTCTATATCTGATTCTTTTGGAGAATAGGGCTCCTTGTCGTAAACATCAATTATGAATTTGCTGATAATATTCTTAGTTGAAAAATCTAATAGTATGTTCATAGGGGCAACTTGTCCGCGTGATAAATTTACAAAGATTGCGCCTTTCTTTAGTTTGCTCAGGAAATTTATATCTGCCATACCAAGCGTTTCTTTTGTTAAGGGAACATGGAGTGTTACAATATCAATCTCTTGTAATATATCAAAATAATTTTCTACAGGAATATCAATATTTCTTAATTTTAATTGCTCAGAAGTTAGATATGGATCGTATCCATATGTAATCATGTTGAATGCTTTTGCTGTTTTTGCAATCATAGAGCCTATTCGTCCAACTCCGATTATAAGGAGTTTTTTATTGAATATTTCGCCAGCCGGAGGGAGATTTGATCTGAAATTGCCGGAAAATAGGTTGTCTGTTGAAGTGTCAATATTTCTTACTGCTCTTATAAGCTGCGAAAAAAACAGTTCTATCACGGGGATTATATTGGCATTTGGAGTTATGGATAGTTTTATATTCAGTTTCTTGCACATATGCGTGTCGATATGATCGATACCTATTCCAAGTCTGATTATAAGTCTTAATCTAA
>JBFZEO010000184.1:0-12060 GCA_041306845.1 Spirochaetota bacterium | reverse complement strand
TAGATAAACCGTTGTATACAAGAATTGGCCTTAACACGGGAGATATGTTTGTCGGCAACATGGGCACATTCAAAAGACTGGAGTACACAATGATCGGTCACTCGGTCAATCTCGCCAGCCGCCTCGAGGGAGTCAACAAGCAATATAAAACCTACCAGCTCGTGAGTGAGTTCACAAATAGCAGGATAAACGACAAAATACTGACTCGTTCCCTTGACAGTGTTAGAGTTGTAAATATCAATACGCCTATCAGACTTTTTGAATTAATCGGGTTGTTAAGCGAGGTTTCGCCGGAGATAAAGGAAGCCGTTGCCGACTTTCATCGGGGGCTGGAGTATTTTGAAAAGAGGGATTTTTCTCAGGCATTAAGTATATTTGAAAATTTGATAACCGGATCAGCATTTGACAACACAACGGATGTTTACACAGAAAGATGCAGGAAATTCATCCAGACACCGCCGCCGGCAAACTGGGACGGAGTTTACAATCTCACTCTAAAATAGTAAGCCTCTATCCTAAGGTGCAGTTGCCGGAACTGTAAAATAAAATTTGGAACCTACATTTTTTGTACTCTCAACGTGAATACTCCCGCCCATCTTGCCAACGAACTCTTTACACAAAATCAGCCCGAGGCCGGTGCCCTTCTCTCCGCGAGTTCCGGCAGCCGACTGTGATTTTGCTTCTATCCTGAAAAGTTTCTCAATCTGTTCCTGAGACATTCCGATACCCTCATCTCTTACGGAGATCTCGATAAAATTATTTATCTCTTCTGCTTTGATGTGGATAAAACAGCCGGGATTTGAAAATTTTACGGCATTATTTATAAGGTTTCTCAAAACAGTTCCAAACATCTCGATATCAGCATAAACTTTGAGATTGCCGACAATCGATGTTTTTATCTGCAAATTCTTTTGTTTAAGCATAACGTCAAAAAGTTCTGTGATTGATAAAATCAGTAAATTTACATCTATATATTTGGGATTAAAATTCATGTCGCCCCGCTGAGCCGCACTCCATTTTAAAAGATTATCCAGCAGGTTAAATATATTTTTTGCAGATCTATCCAGAATTCCCAGTGCAGTCTTCACCTTTTCTACAGAGAAATCCGCCTTAATGTTCATAAGATCAAGGATCTGAATAAAACTTCCAAGTGGTCCTTTTAAGTCATGTGCAATTATCGATAGAAATTTATCTTTTGTCAAGTTCGCCTCTACAAGGTTTTTTTCGTAGGTGACGCGGGATGTTATGTCTGTCAAAGTGACCATCTTTATCCTGTTGTGATTGTCTTTCATGATTTCCGACGCACTAACTTGATAAAAACTTGACCTGCCGTCTTTGAGCAGTTCTATATCATAGGCGACATCGGAGTCTCTATAATTTGGCAGAACATCGGTTATATTTTTACCCTGCAGATTGCGTTCCTCTGTGTTGAGAATGGTATAAGCTGCCGGATTATAGTTAATAATCGTTCCGGATTTATCAATAATTATGAACCCATCCTTTACATTATAAAAAATGTGTTCCATCGCAATCGGAAGGTAGTTGGCAAGATTATATTTAAGAAGTCCAACAGCATAGATAACTGATGCAATTGCGTATCCTATGGGTGCAATATCGATCCCGTCATGAGTGAGGCCGATAAAGTACATTAACAGAGGAATCCATGATGATGTGGCTGCGGTAAAAAGAATAATATTTTGTTTTAGGAAAAGTTTTGATTTATAAAATATGTTTTTTAGATAAATTACAGCACTTAAAAGAATTGAAAAATTAACAAAACCCATATGGATATAATACCAGAGTCCCTTTTTAAATTTCATTACAGACATCCCATTCTCAAAAGAGATAGAGACAACTCTGTAGTAAAAATGGTGCATATCGTTTGTTATAACAAGAAAGATGGTTATAATCGGTAGTACAAAAATCACCGGTAAATAATAATGGGGTATTTTCTTTAAGTCATCATCAAAATAGATAGCCATGAGGATCATAAACGCCGGCCCGAAAGCGATGCCGATATACTCAAATTTAACGAAGAACATGAGTTCCTGGAAATTATGAGAATTTAACTCAAGTGCATAAAAGAAAGTGTAAATCGACAGGGCAATATTACAGAGGATAAAATACCTACCGGGTTTACTTCCGCCAAGCTTACCGGTAAGTATAATAAGAACAACGCTTATTATGGATAGCATTAACATAAATATGCTGTACAGATTCATAAAACCTCGCATGAATCATAGCGTATAAAATTTAAAAAATCCATAAAATGGGAATTTTTTAAAAAAATCTATTTATCTTTTAAATTTGCATCAAGCGTCTTGAACGGTTCTCGATTTCTATAATAATTCTTTTCGTTGTTTCTTCTAAAATCACGGATTTTAGTTAATTCTTCAGTCATTTCATTCTTAAGGCTTTTTGCAAGTTCCCTCGGTTCAACATCCTTGTAATCATCAAAACGTCTTATCCCAAGAACTTTGGTGTACAACTTGTGTTCTCTGAACCAAACGCTGTCGCCGGGTCGGACAGTATTCCACGAATCAATGACAACCGGAACAAGCTCCGCCTGCGTCTCATATGCCAGCTTGAAAGCACCGGTCTTAAATCTCGACATATTACCGTCTTTACTTCTCGTGCCTTCCGGGAATATAACAACAACCGATCCATCTTTAATTGCCTTTATCGCATTGTCATAAGAATCGTTCTTTTCATCGGAATCAGCCGCATTGCCGACAACAATATGCCCATTCAACTTGATAACGGCTCCAAGGATAGGAATTTTAGTGTAACTCTCCTTCACAAGGATCCTGACATCATCGGGCAGGATAAAAAGTAAAATTATATCAAAAAAAGAGCAATGATTTAGAATGTAAATTCTCGGCCCCGATCTTTTTGCGATCTCACGTGATTGTTTTCTGAAATCTTTGAGACTTATGCACAAAAAATATAATCCATTCTCAATTATAAACTTAGATGTTTTTATAACTATATTATTATTAAGTCTGAAAATAAACTTAATAAGCAGCAGAAACGGGAGGAGTGCGATCTCAACAAGCACCGCGGACGTAAAAAGCCATACAAAAAGTATCGTTTTGAGAATGACGACCGGATTAACTTCACCTCTAAATTTATTCTTCATCACTTAATTCCTTTATAAAATTTAAACTATAAAATCAAAGAATTATAGTTTTTTAAAATTAAAAGTCAATCGTATTTTTTATGAGGGAATGTGGCGGTCTATCTTTCAATCTAATTTAGTTAGTGCATTTCTAAAAACCTGCTTCGGATTTTTAATGAATCCAATCTACTTCATCTTACTTACAATCTCAAATTTCTTTGTCAGAATGTTACCTTTCTCATCGATTACAGATATCTCGTGACCGCCGGTAGACGGATTTAATCCTATCTGATGTATCCCTTTGGTCTGTCCTATATAGTTGCCGTCAAGGTGCCAGTAAACGATAGTTTCCGGTCTTCTGTGTGCGATTTCAAAAAGGGCCTTCCCCGGGCTGCCGTCGAGTTCAACAGGCACAAGAATTCTAACATTACTTGAAGGATAGATAAAAGACATTTCATTGTCGATGTTATTCTTAAATGGGGGAACAGATACATAAGATCCGTTTCTCTTTTTATAAAACCACTCCATAACCGGCGGTAAAATAAAATAATTTTTGTTTACCATCTTGTTTACAGGATAATATGAACTTTCAACCTGAAATTTCTCAGTCTCATCGAGATGAATTGTCTTATGATATTTGCAGCAATCCATATTTGCACAACTTGACGGGATCTCCTGCAAAGATGTATCATCACAAAATCTTGATGCTATCATCCCGCTCTTCCTGCAGATATTGACAACAGATATCTCATTCTCAGGCCGCTCAAACCATTCCCCCCGCGGCAAGACTCCGAAAATATCAAACATAACCGGAGCCGCAACGTTGACCCCTTTTATCTCCGGCCGCCCCTCGCCGTCAGCGTTTCCGATCCAGACGCCGACACAATATTCACGATTGAACCCGATTGCCCAACCGTCTTTATTACCATAACTCGTACCTGTCTTCCAAGCTATCTTTTGAGATGACTCGTACCTATCCCAGATAACATCCTCGCCCGGCCTCACAACTTCTTTCATCGCCATAAACGTAAACCACATTGCACCGGCACTCACTTCACCCTCAGTGGAACAATCTCCGGCAGAATGGTTATCCTGCCCGTAAATATAGTAATTTTTCTTGAAGTCATCATTACTGTACCTTTTTTTACCATAACGCTCGCTGTATTTACTTAAAGACCTTGCAAGACTTGCATAACTTGACGTCAAGTCCCACAAAGTTGTCTCTGCTCCGCCAAGTATCATGGACAGCGAATAGAATGAAGATTCATTGTCAAATTTAAATCCAACCTTTTCAAGCCGGTGATAAAATTTCTGATAACCGTAATCTTTCAGGAGATAAACAAACGGAATATTAAGTGACCTTACAAGAGCATCATTCGCATAAACTGCGCCATCATAACTTCTGCTAAAGTTCTTTGGTGCAAATCCGTCAAAAACAATCGGAACATCGGGGACGATCTGCCCGGGCATCAAAAGCCCCTCGTCCATCATAAACATATACAAAAAGGGTTTAAGCAGACTCCCCGGGCTCCTCTTACTGGTTATGATATCAACGGAGTTTCCCCGTTTCTTTAGAATGGAATCCCGCGTATTACCAACATAACACACAGTCTCACCGGTATCTATCTTAATAACAACAGTGCATCCGTTATAGATTTTTGACAACTTAAGTTTGCTGTAATGCCGGTCAACTATCTCATTTGCCAGCAGCTGAACATTCATATCGATTGTTGTTTTTATATATTTATTCTTGCGGCCTTCATTCATCGCCCGGGTAAGGAGGTGGGGGGCAACTTGCGGGATAGAATAAAATCTGTCCGGCAGATCCTCAAACTTAGCGAGTTCACAGTCCTCTTTAGAGATTATTTTTTTGCGGTATAACTTATCAAGGAGCCAGTCCCGTTTAAATCTCAGGTTATCCATATTCTTACCGGGATACATCATGGATGGGTTGTTCGGCAGGACAGCGAGGAGACTTGCCTCCGCCCAGCTTAAACTCTTCATATTTCTATTAAAGTACCGCCAGGATGCCGTTTCTGCGCCGACAATATTACCGCCGTAAGGAGCGTGTGTTATATAAAGCAGCAGAAGTTCTTTTTTAGAATAGAGAAAATTTAATTTAACAGCGTATATCATCTCTATAATCTTTTCTGCGATCTTGCGATCTTTATTTTTCCTTGCGAGTCTTACAACCTGCATGGTTAGTGTACTTCCTCCGCTCACCACCTGCTTGTTTCTGATGTTGCTGAATAGCGATCTTAGTAAAGAAATCGGGTCGACTCCCGGATGATAATAAAAATTTTTATCCTCAAATGTGATAATGCACTTCTCAAGTTTTTGCGGAATCTCTTTTGACGGTGGAAATCTCCATTGACCGTCATCACTGACGGCCGCCGAGATAACAGCACCTTTATTATCTGTTAAAACAGTCGAATAAACATTCTCAAAAAGGGGATTTCTCAGAGGAAGTGCAACAAAGAAAAAAATCGTGGCGAACAAAACAAGAAAAATTATTTTATAAGAAGTTTTCAGCAGAATTACTCTGCCGAAAACCGCTCTCATAAAACTTTTAAAACGAGAAACAATGCCTTTAAAACTATTTCTCAACAATAACCTCTCGGCCTGATTGACGTGCAAATATTTTTTCATCATACATTGCCTGACAATTTATCCCCGGCAGATAAAATTTACCGGAGTAGGCGGCGGTTAATTTAATCTTTATCTTAACCGAATCTCCGGGAAGGAGGTCAAAGTAACTATAAACTCTGTCATCTCTTATGTCCTGATAATCGATTTTATTAGAATTCTTATCGGCTATCTGATCATCGTTTATCCTTGCATTATTTATTTCCCATCCGCTCGGGAAAATCTGTGAAAGTGCAATCTCATCTATTTTACCGAGATTTCCGTTATTCTTTATCGTAACTTCACTGAAAAACGACGTTCCCTGTTTCAGATTAGCCACATCAACTGGTTTTTTATGTTCATCATAATATGAAACATTCATCGAGAGGACATTTTCTCCGCTCTTTTCTGATGATCTGGCCGGAACTCCGGACACCGAGATTTTCAGGAACAGAGCGCCTTTCCCTTTGTTTTCGATGTTGATGATGCCGTCTGTTGGTTTTAGTTTCTTGAGAATGTATGATTTGTTCCCGGTAACACTTGATTTTTCTGTGCCATATTCATAAGTAACATTCGTTTCCGCATTCTCAGAATTCTTGTTTACATATTTTGCAACTGCCATCAAGCTGTACGCTACTGTCTGTGTACTTCCCCAATAGTCGCTTCCTAATCTTTCAGCTATATCTTTAAGCAGGTTATATCCGGTTGCCTTATCATCCATGAGGGCAAGAGCTTCAAGGATCATCGCTTTATCTCTCAAGTCTGAACCATAAGTATATGAATTGAATCTGTATTCAGGAATATTTATTGTTGTATTTGATATAAGCTCTTTTGCGATATTCTCTTTACCGATGAGCAGATAAGCACAGGCAAGTCTGTATCTTACTCTGAAATCCAGATCTTTTAGCTCCCTCATCCTATTCATCGCGCCTACAGCCGGCTTACCGTACAAGGCAAGAGTGTAGAGTCTGTAGGACTGGATCATATCAACATCGTAATAACTCTTAGCTACCCAATCGTTTGCCAGTTTCGTCTGACACTGAGCCCATTCACCCAGCAAACCGGACGGCACATCGTACCCTTTATCGCGTGCTTCTATGAGGAAATTTCCGGCATAATTGGTTCCCCACTCGCTTATGCGTGTATCTCCCGGCCAATATCCAAATCCGCCTGAAGATGTTGCGAAGGATTTGATCCTATCGATACCGGCGGAAATGTTATTCTGAATATCAAGTTTTTGTTCCGGAGTCAGATCGGTCAGTGCATCAAGGTACAATTGAGGGAAAACTCCGGAAACGGTCTGTTCTATACATCCGTGCGGATATTGTATAAGGTAATTTAATCTTTTAGTAAGGTTTAAAGACGGCATTTTTGATAGTTCCATTGTGACTTTGTTTGTTCCGTCAATACCGAAAGTTTCAATTTTCTGCGAAAAATTCTTGCCCGGCTCAAGTAATGCTCCCTTAGCTACGGTTTCTTCCGGGTTTGACAATCTCACATCTATCTCAACATCATAATTTGCTTTTTCTCCACCCGATGTTGCTTCCACAAATATTTTACCTATACCGGCTTTATTTATAGTTTTGAGGTTAAAATATACAAATTTATCCTGTGATTTGTCGAATGAGATACTCCTTACAGCTTCGCCATCCACGATAACTCCGCCCTCAGTTTTAACTTTTACGGTTACATTCTTGATAGAGTCCTCGAGGGCAAATACATTCACCGGCAGACTGATGCTCTCCTCCGGCCCGAGAACCCTCGGAACTGTCGCAAGTACCATAAGCGGATTTTTTACAAAAGATGTTTTATCCGCAAAACCATAGGCACCCTCTGAAGAAGCTACAACCATCGTTTTTACTGAACCTACATACTGAGGCATCACAAAACTTATATTTTTCTTTTCACCCTTCTGCAGGAGATATGGCCCAAAACATTTAACAACTGGTTTAAAACGGTTAGCCTTCTGAGCCTTTGGACTCTGCAGAACGTCATCGCCACCGACAGAAACAAGCGGACCGAACATATTTGATAAAGCTCCAACGACATCATCATAGATATCCCACGATTTGACGCCAAGCGCATCTTTTGTATAAAAACTGCTCCACGGATCCGGAGTCTTAAAATTTGTAAGATCGAGTAATCCCTCGTCAACTACCATGACAGTAAAGGACATCTCCCTTCCATTCTTTTCTGATATTGTAATATTAGCCTCTTTTTCCGGAGAGAGGGTTTCCGGTACAATTACCTGAGGTTCAAGTTTTGTATGCGGATCAAAAACGGTTATCGGGACAATCCCATAAAGTCTTATAGGGAGATCGTTTTTAACCTGACCGTGCGGCTGGAGGAGAGTTGTATTGACATATACATTCGGAGCCATGTCTGAGGTTGCTTTGAATGTGAATTCGGTCTTTCCTTCCGTTGTTTCTACCCAGAAAGAATCAACAACTTTTGAACCTGACTCTATGGATATAAAAGCTCTCCCTTTTGAACTCACCGGTATAGTAACTTTTACATCGTCACCAACCTTGTAGTCCTCTTTATCTGTAAATAACGACAACATAGAAGCTCCGGATAATTCACTCCGTTGTCCATTCACCCACCACGGCCAGTCAACATAGATTACCTGAGCGCATGAGTGACCGGAGTCAACATCTGTTACCTTCACCAGGAAGCGCCCCCACTCCGGAGTCTTTATCTTAAGATTATACCCAGCTTTACCATTCTTAGAGATAACGCTGCCGCTCGAAACGACCCTGGTCTCTGAAGACGACATATAACTGTTGAAATCATCCTGAGAATAATCCCACCACCATCTCCATCCGATCTTATAAACTTTTACCTCAAGATTTCTTCCTGATTGAGGATTACCTTTTGCATCAACCGAAGCAATATCTAATTTATAATCGGTATCCGTCACGTGCATCCCCATCCTCGGATCAGGCGGCGGCATCTTTATCCCTGCAAAATACTCATACGGATAATAAGGGATAGCAAGTCTGTCAACACTAAAGTCTCCGCCCTCTTCAAAAACTTTTCCCACGAATACAGCTTTCAGAGCCCCTGGAGCGGTATTTTCTTTTGACAGAACAACCGGCATTGTTGCCAGACCGTTCTCATCTGTCCTTCCTGACGGCAGGGTAAAAGGAGAAAACTCAAATTTCTTTGAAGGGTCATCAAAAACATATCCAAAGTATTTTTTAAATGTTGTCTGCATCGGCAGTAAATGGATCTCGTATTCATACTTCATATTGCGGCCGGGAGCACCGTGCAGCCATTTTACATCAACTTTCGCATTTAACTGTGTGTCTAACGCTGTTATAACGTCCACACCAAAATCAAGATCAACCTTAAGCCTGTTTGGTTTAACGGTTTCTATCTTTATTGTCTTGCTGAATACCTCTCCGCCAGTTTTTATTAAAACATTCCAGTCTCCGGTTTCAGAGGACTCACCGGTCGTAAAAGTGAAATCATATATTCTGCCGACATGATCTTTTTTCACAACTCTCTTATCTAATTTTCCCTGTGGAGTGTATAATTCCATAACAACCGGGTGATCCTGAGGAATAACATTCCCCTTATCTTCCATCATATAGTAAAGATAAACTGTATCTCCCGGTCTCCAGACACCCCGTTCTCCATAAATAAAACCTTTTACACCTTTCCTGCTGCTTGACCCGCCGACATCAAAATTTGTTGTTGACAACGAAGAGCCGTCGTCAACGCGCAGATATCCTTTCTCATTATCTTTTTTTACCGATACAGCAAACGGAGCGTCTTTTAGTTTGAATGAAACTATACCGTCTGAATCCGTCTTGCCGGAAGCAAGAGATTGGGTCTGATAATTAAAAACCTCTACCTCTGCCGTTCCCAAAGGTTTTGTTGTCAGCATATCGGTTACGACAACCTTTAACTCTCCATTATCGGAGCCTTTTGCAATTATCCCGAGATTTGACGCTAAGAAGTTAGCCTGCAATTGCCGTCTTGTACCATAATAAGCATCGCTCTCCGGATTGTCACGGTCACCCCAGTTATCGTTATAGTCGTTATCATAATAATCATCGTAGTAATAATAATATCCGCCGTCAGGAGAATCATAATCCTCTTTAAGAAGCTCATCATTTGTAATTTCATCCTTGTTTTCCACTCCGGCGTTATAAATCGACTGAGAACGTCTGAAATTTATCTTTACCTGATAAACCGATCCGGGACCAACTTTAAAAAACTTAGAAAGGTCAAGATTGTATCTGTTCCACTCATTCAGATTCTTGACTCCGGTACCATCCAGCATAATTGTTTTTTGTAGAACCGGTCTTCCCACACGTCTAATTTCATTCTTTCCGGAAATGTTTTTATTCACCTGCAGGAACTGAATCATGTTTTTCTCAAAAATCTCAACAACGGTTACATCGACAGCTTTTAATGTTATCGCCTCAAAAGGGATAACAAAATTATCTGTTCCGGTAAGAATACCGCCCTTTTTGTAAACCCATCTAATCTTTGGTTTTTCCTGCTGGAGCGTTATTGATATCTCAATATCCTTATCTAAAGTTCCGCCCAGAGAACTTTTTAAGTTTTTATTTATGAGAATGTTTACAGTGTTTCCTCGCTCATTTGAAGGGTAATATCTTATTATATTATTCTCCTGTAAAAATTTCGGCGATTTATCTCCGTTTACTTTTATAAAGTCATTAAGATTTTGTTTTTTATCAAGCGGCATGCTAAATTGAATGGATACTGACGAATCCTCATCTTTTACAATCTTATATCCGATGTATGCAAAATCCTCCAATCCGAAAACTTCCACAGATAGGTCGTCTTTTTTGCTTACATTGATATGCTTACCATCGTAAACGATTTTTAAATCGTATCTTTTTTTATCTCTGGCGATCCCCTTAATCTGGAATTTATGTGTGTTATTCTGCTGGTCGTGTTCCCACAAAATTTTGAAGTCCTTGTTGGGAGCTCCTTTGATGGAAAGAATCTTTTCAACGTTTTCATTTTCCGCAAAATCACTTGTTACTATGTTCCCATAAATATCCTGAAGAGAACCCTCATTCTCAGCTGAAATGACAGTCTCGTCAACTTTAACTTCAAAATCCATTTTTAAAACTTTTATTTCAAACTGAAACAATTTTAGATCTTTGGGAACATCAAACAGTTTCGACAGATCAAGTTTACCTTTAAACGTTTCATCTGATTTTAGATAATTGTCCGGATAAAAAATAATCGTTCTTGCATTATCCCAAACTGCCTTTCCCGCAATGCCCGGACTAAAAGTCAAAATCCCATCGGGCAGCCGCTTGTTTACCGATATCTTTGTGTTGGTTAAATCGATCTCTTTAGCAAGATTAATTACTATCGTTGATCTTTTGCTGATAACGCCGGTTGTATATTGTGAAATATACTCGATATATTTATTGTCAATTGAGGCTTTTTCCGGTTTACGTTTAAAACATCCGGTCAATATAATCGATAATAATAGCACCAAAATAATTATTTTCTTCATCTTTTCCCTCTTGTTTGTTTAATCTGGTCACCGGATTATATAATGGAAGTTGCATTGTGTCAAAAAAAAGATGATGCTTTATAAAATTTCGCTATTTATGGGAAAATTTAGTTGTTATTATCGATGAAAAACCGGTTCTTTAACAAGATAGATAGACGCCGCTCATTCTCAAATCCCTTGTAAATAGATTGTACCCGATAATTTTATTGATTTATTGTTTAAAATTATGTATCATTACCTCATCCTGTTTGACCGGAGAATTTTTATGAAAAACATGACAGACATACTTGATAAAAAATCTATTGCAATAATCGAAACCGGCACTCACGAATCAGTTATCACAAAACTTTTAGAGCTCATAAAAGACACAAAGAAAATTTCCAATCACTCCAAACTGGCTGAACAGATATGGGAAAGGGAAAATATAATATCTACCGGTATCGGAGTCGGGCTTGCCATCCCTCACACTCGTAAAAACATAGTAAAGGACTTTGTTGCATCTGCGGTTCTTATCCGTCAGGGTGTGGAATGGAATTCCATTGACAACAGACAGGTTGTTTTTGCGGTACTGATAGCCTCTCCTCAAGATACTCACAAGGAGTATCTGCGTATATTAGCACAGACTGTTCTTTTGTGGAAAGATGAGGAAAAAAGGACTCTGATAATCAATTCTGCCGACATTGATGAGATCTATGAAAATCTCAAAGCAATTGAGTTTGATATTTAAAATATCCGAGGCTCTTGCAAAAATACTTTCTTTTTATAGAATTTTTGCAAGAGCCTCATCCGTTAATAAAATATTTCCTAA
>JBFZEO010000183.1:0-4690 GCA_041306845.1 Spirochaetota bacterium | reverse complement strand
ATAGGTTCGTCTTACGGTCTGGGATACGCCGGCCAGGCAGCTTCAGGAGCACTAAGCGAAGATCCCGATAAATTTGGTGTTATATTCCCGATCCAAGCGCTTCCCGGATCACAGGGGATATTCGGACTGCTTGTCGGCTTCCTTATACTGGTAAAGATCGGTGTACTCGGAGCGGTAACAGGCGAGATGACAACAATGAGAGGGATTTACGCTCTCATATGTGCGCTTCCTGTCGGAGTTGTAGGTGTTGTCAGCGGTATATGGATGGGTAAAGCGTGTACTTCATCTATCCAGCTTGTTTCAAGAAAACCTTCTGAGTTCGGTAAGGCGATCATAGCTCCGGCTCTGATAGAAACTTATGCGGTATTCGGACTCCTTATGAGTTTTATGATGTGGCTCAAGTTGTAGTCTGACTCCAAGTTTGCCTGTTTGTGCAGAATGGCACTCCATTCTCCCGACAGGCAAATGGATCCCGCAAACAAAAGAATCGGGACCGCAGACCTATAAAAAACAAGAAAAGGAGCTCAAAATTGGCATTAGAAGATATCAAAGATAAAATTTATGAAGATGCTCAAAAGAAAAGAGACGAGCTCATAAATAAAGCAAACGAGAAGAAAAAAGAGACTCTTGATGAATATACGGTGAAAATAAACGATTTTTCTGAATCATCTATAACCGTTGCAACGTCAAAAGGGGAAAATATAAAAAAAGGGATAGTAATTGATGCCCGTTTGAAACTGAGAAATGACATTCTCTCAAAAAAAAGGGAACTCATAGACTCTGTGATTAGCCAGGCAAAAGAAGAGTTCATAACGTCAAAAGAGTATGCTGATATTATAGCTGCTGCCGTAAAAAAATACGCAGAAACAAAGAAAGAGCAGATTGTGTTCTCGGCAGCAGAGAAAGTTCTCGATAAGAAATGGGTCGAAAAACTCAACAAAGAACTTAGCGCTGACTTCACAATTTCTGACGAACGGGGAGATTTTACCGGCGGTATTATACTCAAAAGCGGTGAAGTCTATATCAATCTGACTCTTGACCTTTTGATATATGAGATGAAATCTCAGTGTGAAAAAGAGATTGCAGGAATACTATTTTAAGAGGATATTATGGAAGGTTGGACTTATAGTGCATCATTGCTGAGAGCAAGGAAAAATCAATTCATCAAAGACGATTCTTTCCTAAAATGGGCTGAACTGGAAGGGCGGGATTCTATTCTCAAAATTCTTAAGGATACTCCATACGGAACACTCTTTAATAATGACAATCTGGAAAATTATGAGAAAATTTTTGATGAATATATAGTAAAACTCTATGCGGAACTATCTGAAATAGTTCCTGAAAAGACCGTAATAAATGCAGAAAAGGCAATCTACGATCTTAATAACATGAAATTTATATTCAAATCAAAATTCCTCTCCACCAAGTTCAACTGGAGCATCCTGACGGAGTTCGGCAATATAAAACCGGAGATTCTCTATACTTATATTGAGAAAAAGCTTTACTACAATTTCCCGGCTATTTTTTCAAAGTCTTTATACAAAGCGGAGATGGAGTTCGCCGATACGGGGAACAAGCAGGATATCGATTTTATACTTGATAAAGCTTTTTTTGATTATAAACTTGATATTTTCAGGAGCAAAAAGAGCCATTCCGGCATAGAACCTGTTTTTAGAATGTCGATTGATATGGAAAACATAAAGAATATCATACGGGCAAAAAAGCTCGGATTTAGTCCTGAGGTTTTTGACAAGATTATTTTGTCGAATGGGATCATTGCCGAAGATATACTAAAAAAACTCTACAATGAGAATTTTAGTTCCATTATAGAATACATATCAAAATCAGAATATGGGGAACACCTCGCCGGAGTTATGACACAAACTCCGGAAACATTCAACTTCTCACTGCTGGAAAAATCACTGGATCAGCTTATGATAGCTGCTGTGAAGAAATTTGTTTTTGTCACTGAGGGGCCGGAAGTTCTTTATGAGTATATAACTCTCAAAAAAATGGAGATCAAGAACCTGAAGATACTCATAATCGGTAAACTCAACGGGATACCGTCCGCTGATATAAAAAACAGATTAAGAATGGGGGTTGCATAATGAGTGATATGAAAAACATGGCAATCATAGGAAGCTATGACACCATTCTCCCGTTCAAGGCCATCGGACTTGTTGATTATCCGGTAAAAGAGTCACTTGAGGCTGAAAAGGTGTTGTTGAAGATCATAAATGAAGGGTTCGGAATCATATATATAGAGGAAGCGTATGCAAAGGAGTTTCCCGATATGATACTGAATCTTAATAAAGAATATAAAGATGTAGTTATAACTATCATCCCCGGTTCTAAGGGCGGACACGATTTCGCGATAAAGAAACTCGGTGCGATGGTAAAAAAAGCGATTGGAATGGATTTACTCGGAGACAGTTAAGAGATCGTCATAAGGAGATTGTGAATGATAAAAGGTAAGATAATTAAAGTTACCGGACCTCTTGTTGTAGCAGACAACATGAGAGGGGTAAAGATGTTTGACATGGTTAAGGTCGGCAAACTCGGTCTTATAGGTGAAATAATAGAATTACAGGGTGATAACGCATTTATCCAGGTCTATGAGGATACATCGGGCACAGGTCCGGGAGAGGCTGTAGTTTCTACCGGGGAGCCGCTCAGTGTAGAATTGGGACCGGGTCTCCTCGGCAACTTTTTTGACGGTATACAGAGACCGCTTGAAGCGATAGCCGAGGCATCGAAGAGTGTTTTTATCGCCAAAGGGATCGATGTAAAAGCACTTAACAGATCAATAAAATGGAGATTTACTCCGACTGTCAAAGCTGGTGATACAGTTGAGGCTGGTGACGTGATAGGTGAAGTTCAGGAATCGGAACTTATCTTACATAAAATACTTGTCCCTTATAAAGTTTCAGGTAAAATCAAGAATATAAGTTCCGGAGAGTTCACTATAGATGATGTTATAGGAACACTTGAAACCGCAGCTGGTAAAACAGTCGACCTCAAGATGGCTCAAAAATGGCCAGTAAGAATCCCGAGACCAGTTAAAAAGAAATTTTATCCGGATAAACAGATGTTTACCGGTCAACGAATAATAGACACATTCTTCCCGATAGCAAAGGGTGGTACAGCAAGTATACCCGGACCGTTCGGAGCAGGCAAGACTGTAACACAGCATCAGCTTGCCAAATGGAGCGATACCGAAGTTGTTGTTTATATCGGATGCGGAGAGCGTGGTAATGAGATGACAGATGTTCTCATGGAATTCCCGGAGCTCATTGACCCTAAATCGGGTAAACCGCTTATGAACAGAACTGTTCTCATTGCTAACACGTCAAATATGCCCGTTGCAGCGCGGGAAGCCTCCATTTACACCGGTATAACAATTGCGGAGTACTACAGAGATCAGGGGTACAACGTTGCACTCATGGCAGACTCGACATCAAGATGGGCAGAGGCTATGAGAGAGATGTCCGGCCGGCTCGAAGAGATGCCGGGTGAAGAGGGATATCCGGCATATCTCGGGTCAAGAATAGCATCATTCTATGAGAGAGCCGGCATAGTAAACGTACTGGGAAGTAAGGATAGACAGGCATCGATAAGCGTAATCGGAGCGGTATCACCTCCGGGCGGTGACTTTTCTGAACCTGTTACCCAAAACACGCTCCGGGTTGTGAAAGTTTTCTGGGCACTCGACAGTAACCTCGCATATCAGAGACACTTCCCTGCCATCAACTGGCTCGTAAGTTACTCTTTGTATAACCAGGCACTGACAGAGTTCTGGAAAAACACTCTTGGTGAGGAATGGATCGACATAAAAACAGAGGCGATGAGACTCCTCGAAGAGGAAGCTGAGTTGAAGGAAATCGTAAGGCTTGTAGGGATAGACTCACTGACAAGGGAACAACGCCTCATTCTACTGACAACTAAATCGATCAGAGAGGATTTTCTCCATCAGAACGCAACTCACGAGATCGATACTTACACATCAATCAACAAACAGATAAGGATGCTCAAGGTAATATTGCTATTCCACAATCTCGGTATGATTGCAATCTCAAAGGGATTGCCTTATATGATGATAGAGAACCTTGAAATAAGAAAGAAATTTGCAGAGCTGAAATATGTTGAAGAGGGTGTTTTCCAGAAATATTTTGATGAACTCGAGAAAGAGGTAAGACTCTCTTTTTCATCTTTAAATCTTGATAAGGTAGTATAAAAGAGGTGAGCTATGTTAAGAGAATATAAAACAATATCTTCCGTTGAGGGACCGCTCCTCGTTGTGGAAAAAATTAGAGATGTAAAATTTGATGAACTTGTTCTGATTGAGCTCAGCAATGGCGAGATGAGAAGAGGTAAGGTACTTGAAGCACACACAGATAAAGCCCTTGTGCAGGTTTTTGAGGGAACATCGGGGATAGATGTTCGAGACGTAAAAGTAACTTTCCTGGGAAAAGTTGTAGAGATACCAGTTTCTCAAGATATCCTCGGAAGGGTTTTTAATGGTTCCGGCAAACCGATAGACGGTGGACCCGATCTTATAGCCGATAAATTTCTTGATATAAACGGAAGTCCGCTCACTCCGTATAGCCGTGACTATCCGGAGGAGTTGATCCAGACTGGGATCTCCGCCATCGACGGGATGAATCCTCTCGTTAGAGGGCAGAAACTGCCG
>JBFZEO010000182.1:0-5988 GCA_041306845.1 Spirochaetota bacterium | reverse complement strand
ATAGTAAATTCAAAAATTTACATAACAAATATGGAAGCAGCAAAACTTATAAAAAATACATCGGGGAACCTTAATATAAGATTAGGCATAAATGGAGAATTAACTAATCCTAACCTGACATTTGAAGGGGAAACTCTCAATGTATTAGTTAATAAAAAGAAATTAAATTCAATATTTTACATAAAAAAAAGGTCTAATATTATAACATTAAATAAAATAATCATCGAGTACGACAAAAAAAACAGTATTTTTATAAACAACTCCAACATTCTCCTACCGGAAAGCAACACTATAAACAAGGATACTTTTGTGAATATTAACGGCTCTCTATATTTTGAACCTATAGCTCACAAAATTAAGTCAGATTTCAGCATCTATGGAACAATAGATAAGAATAAAGATTTCCTAATGAATATTGATCTAAAAAAATCATCAGTAGCATACGTAAAAATGGGTAAAATCACGGGATCCGGAGAAAAGAGTGATCTACTGGCATTTGAATTGAAGAAAGAGGGAAATAATTATCTCTTCAATGACAAACAAAAAAAGACAATTTTATTTAAAACGGATACAAAAAACTATTCACTCGCAATCCTTGATAAAAACAATGAGATATTAAATGCTAATTTTGACATAACAGAAAAAGATAATCTTAACGGCAATCTGTTTTTTAAGAAATTCCCGGCAAAGATATTTAGTGTACTATCAATGCCTTTTGTAAAATTTAATGATGGATATCTTGATGGAAATGTAAAATTATCAGGAACAACGAGTGTTCCCGATTTTAGCGGAGAACTTGGTGTCTATATGGTAAATCTTGACATTCCCGATTATCTTCCGCAGCCTATCACAAATATTTCAGGTAAAGTTAAAGCTAATAAAAACAAATTTTACGTGTATAATGTGTTCGGTTCGGTGAATAGAGGTCTGGTAAACGGTAAAGGTGAGATTGTGTTCGCCGGATTAAAATTTGAAAACTTTGACTTTAAAATTTACTCGGACATTGTTCCATTCCACTTTATAAACGGCCCGTTTAACATAACCGGCAATGCTGCCCTTGAAGAACTGCGGATAACAGGAACAGGTTCCCCCCCGAATTTCAATTTTATAGGTAAAGTTAATGTTGATAAAGCAGACATAAATATAAGCAATTCGACCGGCGAGCGTTTAAATCCGCTCTCTATCCCGCTCAACGCAGACATGACATTCTTATTCGGCAATAAAATCAATGTCAACTACCCACTTATAACAGGCAAGGTAAAAGAAAACGATCAGATAAGAGTTGAATATACCGGCCTTGATAATGCAATAAATATTCTTGGGATAGTAAATCTGCAGTCAGGAAAAATAAACTATTTAAATAAAATATTTAAAATTGAGGAGGCACAATTTAACTTTGACGGATATGAGCCGCTTAATCCCCTTGTGGATATAGTCTCATATTGGACGACAAAAGACAGCGAACATGACAATGTAAAAATCTATCTGAACATGAAAGAGAGATTATTCTCATTTAATACAAAGTTTACTTCAACCCCGTCTAAAAGCGAATTTGAAATCAACCAGATGTTGGGAATGGCAACTGTAAATGAAAATGAAGATTCTGTAAGGGTTACAGAAAACACACAGAATTCCCCTGGAATCGATACTTTACTAAACACGACAAACTATCTCGGGAACAGATTTTTATTCAGCCAGATAGAAAACAACATTAAAAAAATTACAACACTCGACACATTTTCTTTTAACACTTCCGCATTCGGAAATATAATTCAGTCCAATAAAGATATAATGGAGCTCCTCGATAACAGCTCCCTGACAATCGGTAAATATATAGCAGACGGAATTTATTTAGAATCTTTAATGACATTTAATAAAAAAAATGATATAAGTTCCGGGGATTTTTATACTTTTCCCGGTTCAAATTACGGTTTGGATCTTCAACTAATGGTTCAGTTTGATCTCCCTTTTATATCATTAGGATACTCTTACATTCCAAAAGATATAAAGAATCTTAGTGACGCTGAACAAAAAATATCGCTTGAGACAAGTATCAAATTTTAGAATACAAAGGCAGGTTTTGAATGAAAAGATTAAGTTTTTTATTAACATTATTTTTATTCGCTGTTTCCATCATCAATATCAATTGTGAGGAATCCGCAGATAATCTTAACGGAAAAATAATCAGAAAAATTGTACTCAAGGGTGCAAGGTTAAGTTTGAAGAATGAGATACAAAATACAATGCTTCTTCATGAAGGGATGTCTTTTGATATTTCGCTGGTTGAACAGGATTATCTGTCTTTGATGGAGCTGAATTATTTTACAGATGTAGAAATTTTCACCGAAAAAGCTAAAGACAGCCGGAGCAAACTGGAACTCGAGGGCATGATCGATGTCGTTTATAATTTCAAAGAGAAACCATCTATTGCTAAAGTTATTTTTAAAGGTCAAAAAGCGATAGGACTGGCATTCTTACTCGGCGACGTAACTGTAAAACAGGGAGACATGGTTGATAAAGCAGCTATAATTACCGATGTAACGGCACTCGAAAAGAAATATAAAGATAAAGGGTTCAACTACGCTAAAGTTGAATACGAGATATTTGAGAATGAGCAACTGAAGGCAAAGAATCAGGTACATCTCATATTTAACATCACAGAGGGACTTGAAACATATATCTCCGAGATAAACATCGAGGGGAACACAAACATCTCTGATAACACCATAAAAAACAAGATAAAAACAAAAGAGCGGAAAATGTTCGGACTCCAGAAAGGGACGTTTATCGAAAGCACTTTTTATGAGGATATCGAGTTAATTAAAACAATTTACAAAGATCAGGGATACGTCAAAGTTGAAATCCAGAAACCTGAAATTGTAAAATATACGGTTCAGGAAAAAACAGTTACGAGAGAGGCTGTAAAAATCACTATTCGCCTGACAGAAGGTAACCAATATAGATACGGCGGCATAGAGATAACAGGAAATAAAATATTTACCTACGATGATCTGACATATTTTATGAAACTTAAAAAGGATCAGCTTTTCAGTTACAGCAAGTTTATGATGGATATGTACTATCTCGATCTCAAATACAGAAATGCGGGTTATGTTGAGACTGAGATAAATGAGGAACCTGTTTTTGATGATGAAACTAAAACAATTACATACAAACTGAACATTGTGGAATCAAAAAGAAGTTATATCGAAGCTGTTTATTTCAAGGGAAATACAAAGACTAAAACCTATGTTCTTGAAAGAGCCGTTTACACAAAAACAGGCGATATAATGGATCAGTCAAATCTCACTTTATCACGCGATGTTCTTATGGGAATGGGTTATTTTAACAATGTAACGTTTGAGATCCAGCGGGGAAGCACATCGGGACTCTTAAAAATAATATACATTCTTGAAGAGAGAAATACTGCCGAATTAAAACTCGGAGTAACCATATCAACAAGCTCATGGCCGATTAATGCCTCACTGTTTGCTGAGATTAATGAGAAAAACTTCCTCGGAAGGGAACTCAACATGAGCGGCAAGATAGAAGCATCACTTTACAAACAGGGACTTGAAGTAAAATTATCAGATCCTTGGTTCATGAATCTGCCGGTAAGTCTCGGAACTTCGGTAAGTTTTTATCATAACTGGACTCAGAAAGTGTTGAGACGTCTGACTGCCGATGACTACTACGACTATGACGGAAGTAATCCAAGCGAAGATGACATAAGAGATGAATACGATGATGATGCCGGCGATACTGTCGAAAACAACAAGAACTATTATGGCGCCACCGGTTCGGGCAGCTGGGGAACGATGGGACTTCACGATCTGTCTTTCAACTGGGCAACCAATCTGACATACAGATTCCTCAGATTTTTCAGAGTATCGGCGGCATACTCAATGACACCGATATACACTTTCCTGCCAAGCGTGGGAACAGACTCAGAAGAAGAATATCTGAAAAAAGTTGAAACTATCTACAGTGAATCTTACAGAAAAGCACTTATAAATAATGACGGATGGTCATTAAAAAACAAGATAAGTACAACGTTCAGTATAAACACGACCACAAGACAGATTAATCCGTACACCGGTATGAAATACTCGTTAACAACCGGCTACACATTCGGACACTACGACTCATTTAACCTCTCAACAAACCTGACGTACTATCTCAAGGTACTTGAGATGGACTTTAACAGCTGGGTATTCAACAACGTTGTAGTTTTCAATGCAGCTGCATCTTTCATTTTCCCTGGATTTAGAAACCTCGGCGGTGAACTTAACGGCGAATCTACCGCAGGAAAAGGGCCTATCGTTTATCAGTCCGATTACCTTACTGTTGACGGATTCTTCGTCGGCAGAGGATGGGGAACGTCTCTCGGATCTTCCGATACATCGGGCAAGCTAACAGATAAATACGGATTTGCAAGACTTGACGGATCTATAGAATATAGAGTACCGATCAGTGAACAGTTTATATGGTTCGCTGCATTTATCGACATCGTAAATTTGGTACAGGGACCTGTCAGAAAATATACGCTCACAGATAAAAACGGAACGCCGATCACCGTAGACGGGGAATCTGTCTATTCATCAGACTCAACTTACTCATGGATGTGGTGGGAACAGCTTTACACCAACAGAGATTATGACAAAAGCATGACAAACTGGTACGGACTCGAAAACTGGTACGGTTCTATCGGAGCTGGTCTCCAGTTAGTTCTCCCTCAGTTACCGTTAAGTTTTTATGTAGTCAAGAGATTCCAGGTTAATTACCAGGGAGGTTTTGAGTGGGTGGGGAATGTACCTAATTCACCAAATCTCGAATTTGTACTCTCTATGGTCGGCTTTTACTTTTAAATTAAAGATTAAGGAGCAGTTTGCTTATGAAAAAAATACTGATTTTACTTTTTATATCCTCTCTATTCATAATGAATGGAGCTGACGCAACAACAGATGCGTCAACAGATATAAATTCTCTCAAAAAAGAGATAGACGGACTAAAGAAAGATGTAGAACAACTTAAATTGACTACATCGCTGATAAATTTTGATATTGAAGGGTCAATTAAGGTAACCTGGGGATTTAATTTTGCATCGTCTCCAGTGAATATTATAAGGGGCGGTAACTCCGAGTATACACACGGATTTGACTTTGAAAACAATCTCAAAATCGGCCTGGCACTCAATAACAACATTTTCAGCAAAAGATTAAGTGATCCGGATTTTGCCGATCTATCGATAAAACTTAAGATGAAAACATTGAGGGCGATCCCTTATGACACAAAACCGGCTGACGGTGATTATTACAAAGTTCAAGCTATCGATAATGACGGCAATCAGAAAACTATCTATTTCCCGCAGAATGATGATGATAACCAACCTTTGACTGTTGGTAATTTTCAGTTCATTCTCGAGGAAGTCCGATTATCAAACATAATCGGCAGCGGTGTTTTTGTAAACTATGCAAATGTTACAAGTATACACACTTACTACGGACTTGAATCCCTTGCTGACGTTATGCTCTTAAATGATGATTACTTAAATCATGACTTTTACAACACAAACGCACTCTTTTTCTCGCTCGACTCCGATTCGGATTTTGATTACAAAACAAAATCATCAGATTATGTGAACAGCTGGGTAGATAGAGAACTCTCTCCGGATCAAACTGTCAACGGGATCTCCCTCGGATTTGACAAAGATTTGTCCGATAATTTTAACGCATTTGTGGAACTCGGAGCAGCATCAAAGGATGCTTTTGATTCTGAAAAGTTTGAAGACGGCAACATCGATTATGGATTTTTCCTGAGAGGCGGTCCGGCAATATTTGCTGATACATACAGCGTGAAGCCGAGAGCAAGTCTGGGGATAGCGTTCCAGACAGAGACAACAAAAGACCTTGACTACGGATGGTCAACATTCAGTTTCGGATTTTTACTGCCGGTAAGAGTTATCCTTCCATCGGGCAAACTTGACTA
>JBFZEO010000181.1:0-4544 GCA_041306845.1 Spirochaetota bacterium | reverse complement strand
GATACAAAACTCTCAGAGATCGAGACTCGGTTATAATAATTTTGTGTCGGCTTTCAGATCTGCCGGACTGCTCGCCGGTTCGCTCTTCGTGATCTCGATAAAAAAAACAAACGATATATATAACGCCCTCGAGTCAAGATGTTATAACGGCGAGTTTAATTTTATCGGCAGGGAATATAAATTCTCTCCGTTTAATATAGTTTTTATTGTTACAATTAGTGTTTTGCTGATCCTGATAAATATTTTTTGCGGCGGTGTTATATGAATCCTGTTCTTGAATTAAAAAATGCTTCATACGTTTATCCGGATGGTACATGTGCATTGAGTTCAGTCTCATTCTCAATAGAAAAAGGGAAGAAAATCGCAGTACTCGGAGGCAACGGAGCCGGCAAGTCAACCATGTTTTTGCTGTTGAATGGGGTTATCTCGCCTTCATCAGGCGAACTTCTTTTTAACGGAGAGAGGATAAAAGGCAGAAAGGAGCTTTTTAATCTCAGGAAGAGTGTAGGTATCGTTTTTCAGGATCCCGATATCCAGGTTTTTGCTGCGAGTGTATACGAGGAGATCTCATTCGGTCTGATGAACCTTAAAGTGCCTAAAACCGATATCAGAGATCGGATAGAACTGATTATGAAAAATCTCGATATAACTCATCTTGCCGATAAACCAGTGCATCTGATAAGTTACGGACAAAAAAAACGAGTGACGATCGCCGATATCCTCGTGATGGATCCGGAAGTCATAATCCTCGATGAACCGACATCGTGTCTTGATCCGGGACAAACATCCAATATTATGTATATCCTGAACAAACTGAGCGCAGCCGGGAAGTCTGTCGTCATATCAACGCACGATGTTGACATGGCATATTCCTGGGCCGACCTGATATATGTGATGAAAGAGGGAAAGATTATAAAAAGCGGAACTCCCGATGAAATTTTTGCCGATGACGCAACTCTTGAGGCAGCCGGTCTTGAGTGCCCCGGAGTATTTGTGATATATAAGGAACTTGTCCGCAGAGGTGTTGCCGTTGAACGGGATTGTTTGCCGCGCAATGTCGGGGAGCTTCTCACCTGTGTTTGTAAATAGGGCTCTTCTTAAAAACTGACATTTTAGTTTATTTTTTTTTATCCTATGGTAAAAATTTACAAATTGCCGGTACCGGTTCTTATCCATTTGTGGGATGGGTTAAGCTGATTAAGGCGATTCACCCTACTGCTCGTCCATAAAATCGAGTTCAATCATTTTGCAAAAGTTTTGTAAAATAAAGGACTTTTGGTAATCGCGCAACAATTAAAATATGATATATTTAAGCAGGTCTTAGACACACCCCTGCGTAAATGGAGACTTGAATATGAATATTAAAATTGCTTATTTCTCAGGAACAGGTTGTACTGAATTTGTTGCAGAAACAGTTGCTAATGAATTCAAAGCACGCGGTCATCGTGTTTTATTTTGCAATATTAGAAATATAAATGATAATAATGAAGATTTTGATTTACTGATTATTTGTTTTGTTGTTCACGCCTGTAACGCACCTGAACCGGTTATGGAATGGGTAAGAAATTTAGAAAAAGTAAATAATAAACCAACGGTAGTTATCTCTGTTTCCGGAGGCGGCGAAGTAACTCCAAATCTTGCCTGCCGGGTACCGCTTAAAAAAGCTCTTAAAAAGAAAAACTATCAGCTCATCTATGAAAAAATGCTGGTGATGCCGTCAAATTGGATTGTAGAAACAAAACAAAAACTATGTTTAAAGTTGTTAGAGATATTGCCATACAAAGTTTCTTTTATCGTAAATGATATTTTGATAGGTAATAAAAACTTCACTTTCCCTTTACCGGGCAATCGTATTCTTACAATGCTTGGTTCATTAGAACGTATCGGAGCACATTCATTTGGAAAAAACATCAAAGTCGAAAAAACCTGTAACGGCTGCGGTAAATGTGTGAAACAATGCCCTGTCTCAAATATCACATTGAAAGACAACAAACCCGCATTTGACAAAAAATGTATCTTGTGTCTCAATTGTATATATTCCTGTCCAAAAAAAGCGTTAACCCCAACAATAATGAAGTTTGTAGTAATTAAGAATGGGTTTAGTCTTAAAGAATTACTCGAAAAACCATTTAGTAATGATGAAATAGATCTTGATAATGAAGCAAAAGGGATTGCATGGATTGGAGTTAAGAGATATTTATCAAACACTTCAGACATACTTGAACCAATGCATAAAAAACGGTCTAACACTGGATTTTAAGCTAAAGGTATCTATAATTAAGTATAACATTAGTTTGAAAAGTTTCGGCATCATATAATAATAGTTTACCTCGAAAAGGAGATCAAAATGTTTGTTATGATTTCAGCTGTAGTTCTTGCTCATTTTCTTGCACTTCTTAGTCCCGGTCCGGATTTCTTATTGGTACTAAAAAGCGGAATTAGAAATAAAAAAAACAATGCTGTCGGGATTGCGTTCGGGATAGCAGCGGCAAATGCAGTTTATATTTTCCTATGCATAATCGGTGTTGGCGAAATATTATCACGCTCAATTATTCTAATGAAAGTTTTAAAAATATGCAGCGGAGTATTTCTGACTTATGTTGCTGTAATGGCGATAAAGGCAAAAAGGGCAGATTACAATTTTATTAATGAAGCTGTAACCGATGATAAAAACAAAATATCCATTCAACAGGAATTTCTCACCGGTTTTATATCGGGATTAACAAATCCCAAGAATTTAATATTTTATTTAAGCCTATTTTCAATTGTACTGACAGAAACAATAAATATATATGTTAAAATTGGACTTGGCGTCTGGATGACACTTCTTGTTTTTATATGGGATGCGTTCATTATTTTTGTTTTATCAAAAGATACTGTAAAAAAGTTTTTTTCAAAAATAGCTTACTACATAGATAAAGTTGCCGGAACAATTCTTGGCTTGATCGGATTGAAACTTATCCAGGGCACAATTTTTGAAGATCATTAAAATAGAAATGGATCAAACATGTTTATTTCAACATTTGACAAGGCAGCCGACATTTTAGTTTAAAATTTCTTATCCTATGGTCAAAATTTACAAATTCCTAAACTTATTTCCCCATTCCAAATTTTACCAATCATATTGCCGACGCGTCAAAAAAAATATCAAATTATCCTTGATTTTAAATCTGAAATGCTGTAATGTTTCTACAAATAGAAACATTGATTTTAGGATTTTATATCCGGAGGATATTTATATGTTCGATATGTCCAAGAGTTCATCTAACAAAGCAAAAATAAAGATAAAGAAAATTCCGTCAGACTGCTACACTCCGGTCGGCGTTGTGGAGGCGCTTAACGGCAAGGTGCTACTTGAGTCGGCTTATCAGGAGACCGGCAAAGGGCGGTATTCCATCATCCTCGCTGATGAGGCTTTTACAATCATCAAACGGAACAGCAATTACATTCTCTCAAACCCGAACGGCAAGATTTACAACATAACAGCCGGCAAGAAAAAATACTTCGATCTGCTTGAGGAGTTCAGAAAAAGGGCTCCTTACGATGACAAACTCAGCGGATTACCGGTTCCGTTAGGCGGGATCGGTTATCTTTCATACGAGTTTTTTTCTGAGATTGAAGAGGTCTCATTCAACAAAGAAAATGAGAGGGATATCGATGAATGTTCGTTTATCTTCGGGAGAAATTTTATCATATTTGACCATCTGCACGACGAAGCCTCAATCGTATCTGCCCTTTATGAGGGGGAGATAGAGGAGATTGACCTCGATCTGGAGATCAAATCGATAGAATCCCGTCTCAAAAGCAACTATAAAAACGGTACCGGAAGCAGCTCCAATTTTAATGCTGAGATTGTCTCTCCGGACGATAGAGATGATTACATAAACAAAGTTAAGATCATCAAAGATGAGATATATAAAGGTAATCTCCTTCAGTGCGTTCTATCGAGGAGACTCGCCATTAAAACAGATATAGAACCGATCCAGGCGTACCGCAACCTGAGACGCTTAAATCCCTCGCCATATATGTTTTATATGAAGTTTGATAATTATATCCTCTTCGGGGCATCGCCTGAGGTGATGGTTAAGGTAGACGGCAGACGTGTGATAGTCAAGCCGATCGCAGGTACACGTAAACGGGGCGCTACAACGGCACTCGACCTTGCCCTTGAAAATGAATTGAAGAACGACATAAAAGAGAAAGCCGAACACCTCATGCTCCTCGATCTCGGACGCAACGATGTGGGCAAGGTAAGCGACGGCGGCAGTGTTAAGGTGAATAGCGAGATGGTCGTGGAGAGATATTCCCGTGTTATGCATCTGGTTAGTGAGGTTGAAGGTAAATTGTCGGCGGGACTCACGTCACGTGATGCGGTATACGCCACATTCCCGGCAGGAACAGTCTCCGGCGCACCAAAAATCCAGGCGATAAAAACCATAGAGAAACTCGAAGAGAAACGGCGCGGCCCCTACTCCGGACTCGTCGGTTATATGATGAAAGACGGTTCATTCGACAGCTGCATAGTTATAAGATCTGCTGTCTGC
>JBFZEO010000180.1:0-2968 GCA_041306845.1 Spirochaetota bacterium | reverse complement strand
TCTTATTTGATTGTAACCAAACCATTCTCCCGCCATATGCATAGTACGTCAGCTGGATTCTTAACTAAATAAATTTATCAAGGATCATTTTCATAAATGATATTGATTCTCCCAAAAAAGTCTCCGATTTTTCCTGTATTACCGCACCTTCCTGAATATATTTTCCGGCATTTTTAAGATCATCTCCGCATTTCTTAAGCATAATATCAACATTCGCAGCTTTAACCTCAAGGTGAAACTGAAGTGCCAGTACACTATTACCGATCTCAAAAGCCTGATTTGGAGTCGGCAGAGTTCCGGCAATGTTTACCGCTCCAGACGGTATGTCAAACGTGTCCCCGTGCCAATGGAAACAGACAAAATTATCCGGGCAATCACTAAAAAAGTATGAGTCAGAAAAAGTTCTATTAACACTAAAAAACCCGATCTCCTTCTCTTTACCAGGATAAACTCCTGCTCCGAGAGCGGATGCGATCATCTGAGCTCCGAGACAGATACCAAGCACCTTTTTCCCGGCATCAATACTTTTTTTTATAAAAGTTTTTTCATCTTTAATCCACGGGTAAACATTCTCCTCATAAACACTCATCGGCCCACCCATAACAACGAGCATATCGTAATCGGGTATATGGCTAAAGTCATCATTATTATAGATTCTTGTGAATGAGACTGAACCTCCGATCTCATCAACCCAATCCAATATAACTCCCGGATCTTCAAACTCAACGTGCTGTATAACGTGTACTCTCAAAATAGAACCTCCATTTATATCCAATAATCTAAATCCAATTTTCAGATATTATTTCGCCCTGCAGACTCAACACTATCTCTTTAATCGGGATTTTTCTTGATGCCTTTGATAAGGCACTCTTAGCAAGACCAGTTAATCCTCCGCAGCATGGTACCTCCATTCTCACAACTGTGAGCGTGTTTATTTTAGCATCATCGATCATAGATTTTATCTTAGCCTCATATTCATCGAGTCCGCTGTCAAGTTTGGGGCATGCGATGGCAAGACTCTTTCCGCGAAGCAGATCTCCGTGAAAACTTCCCATGGCGAACGCACTGCAATCTGAGGCAAGAACAACATCAGAGTTTCTGAAATACGGAGCTGTAGGAGAAACAAGATGGAGCTGCACCGGCCATTGGGACAGTTCCGACTTTTGTTTCTCACCATCAGCATTAACCGGCGTCAAATTATCATCTTTTTTGAACTGCATCATCCTCGAACCGGGACATCCGCCTCCGTTATTATGAGGTTGACTCTCATTGATACTTGCATCCTCGAGCGGATTGGGAATGTTATTTTCCTTGAGATATTCAATTGCCAGAGCGAGATACCCATTCTCACCATGACTCTTCAAATGAATAAGATGCTCCCTTATGGTATTTGCACCGGCTTTAACGATGTTTTCTGCCATAACTTTTTTTTCATCATACGGTTCCGCCTCACGCTCCTCCACAGTGATCGCCCCAAGGGGACAATGACCGAGACATGCACCAAGCCCGTCACAAAAAAGATCACTTATAAGTCTCGCCTTGCCGTCTATGATTTTTAGTGCACCTTCAGCACAGTTTGGAACACAAGCTCCGCAACCGTTACAAAGCTCGTCGTCTATCTTTATTATTTTTCTTTTCATACACAACCTCCGTATGATTGACAATATAAAGAAAAAATCATAATTTTTCGGTAATATATGTTACAAATAGTAGTAGATTTTTTATATATTTGCATAAATGGAGCATTAATATGTATTATTTAATTAAAAATATAGGACTTTTTAAAGACAATACGCCGGAAGAACTCGAAGCTATGATAAAGAAAACAGCATTTTCTTTAATAAATTATGAGCCGGGACAAACTGTTATTTTACAGGGAGAAAAACTAAACGGACTGCTTATCCTGTTATCCGGCGAAGTCAAAGGGGAGATGAATGATGAAAATTGTAATATAATAAAAGTGGAAGATATAAAAGCCCCAAATCTTATAGCGCCAGCCTTTATTTTTGGGAATGGGATAATGCCGGTTACGGTAACAACCGCCGTCAGATCAGAAATCATTTTTATAAAACGGGATAGTTTTATAAAAATGATTCAGGAAAACTCAACCATTCTCACAAACTATCTCGATATATTATGTTCAAAAGCTCAGTTTTTATCCGGCAGGATGATGTTTTTGAGATCAACCAACATACGTGAGAAATTTATCGCCTATCTCAATGAAAATAAGGATTCGAATAATGTTATTAGAATAGACAAAAAACTTCACGAACTTGCTGACCTGTTCGCTGTAACAAGACCGGCATTGAGCAGAGTGATCGGGGATCTGATTGCTGACGGGATTATCGAAAAACTTGACCGAAACATCTACAGACTCCGGTGAAAAAAGGGGTGGGTAATTCTGGATTTATTTTCATTGAGTTAAATGTAAACTGCTCATATGAGCAGCCTGATAAATCGGTTACATCCTTTCATCTAAACACAAAGAAACACATGCCGGAGGTAGGTGCTCATATGAGCAGTCACCTCCCATTCACCAACTTGAGAACACCAGCCAGTTCCGGATAAATCTCATCATAAATATCGACAATTCCCCAGTTATTATTCTCACCGTCGGGCTGCGACCTGCCGTTATAAGGCTGATCCGCCCACTGAAAAATATGATAGCCAATTATATACTTTTTCTCAAAATATCCTTTTATGGCTTTTTCAAATTTAGCAGCCCGACTTCTCTGGGAAAAATATCTCGGATAAATAAACGGCTTAGTTGATTTATTATTATGAGTTACACCTCTAAACCCCATCTCTGTTATCAGAATCGGCTTACCGGAAAGTTTATAAAACTCTTCAAGTAGGTTTTTAGTGGAGGTTGTTCCGAGCAAATCGGGTATCGTGCGGTGCAGATCCAATATGAGTTCATAGTAATTGACAGTCAGTACATCGCAGTATTTCCCGGCAGCTTTAACCA
>JBFZEO010000179.1:0-3430 GCA_041306845.1 Spirochaetota bacterium | reverse complement strand
AGCCGGCAGAAGGCAGATTATAAGAGCGCAGCTCTTATAAAAAAACTCCCCCTATGGTCAAAATTTACAATTTACCAAAGATACCACCTATTACAAACGCCTAAACAACATTCTACAAAATAAAAAAGCTCTTTAAAAATAATACCCGGTAGCAATGTAAGGCTCAACCGTCCCAAAGAATGAATCTTTAAAAATCGTCTGAGAATAATCAGCACCGATAACAACCGAACAACCTCGATATGGAGTTATCTTCAGGGCCAATCCGGCGGTAACAAGCGGATCCAACGAAATCATGCTCCTGTTAATGAGCGGATCACCATAATCAAACAAAAGACCGGTGAAATTCATACCGCCTCCGACTCTCACCAAAAATCCCACATATTTATTGAACTGATAAAGATAATTAAAAGTCAAAGAATTCTTCCAAAAAAAACCGTAAAGCGAGACAGCCTTAGTATCATGAATATAAACGAAATCGGAAGTTAGTCCGAACCCCATAAATCCGTATCTGAGCTTTATCGGAAGAAGGAGCAGATCCACCTGGGCTCCCAGTGGATAAAAAGTATTAATAAGGAGCTTATTAAAATCCCCGCTCTGCCCATTTATCATCGGCGCCCAGCCAACCGTAAACATGAAGTCAACAGGCTTCTTATATTTCACCTTAAACGGTTTTGTATCATAAATATTCCCGGGATTGATAACCCTTAACTCATAATTTCCCTGGATAAAATCCTCTTTTTTGAATGCGACTTCGAGTCTGAAATCCTTCAAGTCCTTTATAACCCCGACGATAACCGGCCTGTTTAAATTCGTCAAATCTTTCAGTTCAACCCTTACTTTGTCCGTAAACTCTTTACCCATTATAATTATCGGGTCTCCGTAATTTTTTTCTAAGTATACAGTATCGGTCGAGAGGGACAATATAACCGGCAAAAAAGCTTTTTCTATCACAAGATCTATCCATCCGCTGTCCTGTTCCGCCTGTTCAAGTACATTATAGGCAGTTACCTTGTAGGTGTAATTGCCCGGGGGGAGCGAACTCTCGATATAATTAACCTCAACATCCTGATCTGTCACGACCTCACCGGCTGAGTTTTTGAGAATGAAATTATACTTCACGGCATACGGCGATTTTTCCCACGAAATTTTCTGAATAAATACAGGTTTTTTCTTATCATCATACTTAAAAAAGAACCCAGCATCATCATTATCTTGGGGAAAAATGCAGACTACCGAAAACAAAGCAACAATTAGTAATAAAATTATCTTTTTAACGTCCATAAAATTCCTTAGCACCCTTCTTAGTTGGCTTACTTATCTCCGGAACATCAATCTTAAAATCACCCGATGACACCTCGCCGCTTTGCTCAAGATACCCATCCTTATCAACAGACATCGCTTCTACCAGCCATCTGTATTCCCCTCTCCCCAGCTCAATCAGTTTTATAAATTTATAAGTCGGCTCCTTCAGAGTCTTTTCATTCACAAGTAATTTGCCGTTAGATTTCTGAACAAGTTTAAAATCATACAGATTAGCTCCAGGCACTTTATCCCAAGCAAAAACTATCGATTTATTTGATTTGAGATAATCAAACCCCACTACCCCATTCAACTCAGGCTGTCTTAAATTCGCCTTAGGGAGCAGAGGAATGGGATCAACTACAAACTTATACGGTTCCCTCGCAGTTATCTCATAACCTATCCTTGTCATTGCTTTTATATCAAAATAGTAAACACCAGATTTTATCTTCGGTAAATTATCAGAAGGTTGAGGATTATTCTTTCTCATCAGGATGTTCTTCCCTTCAGCATCCCTTGTAATGTATAAAACAGACGACGTTATCTCCTCCTCGGAGCTCCACTGAATGTTAATCCCATTTCTGAGAGCGTCAAGTCCGGGGTACCTGCTCCCGTTTGCCGGAGAGATAATCGTTATCGGTTTGAGAGTTCTCACTCTAAAAATAGACTCACCGATATAACCGAGGAGCCTTGTTGAGTTATCATGTTCGGAGGCTCCGGCACGAATGGAAACCCTCCAGGTAACATTCTCATACTCGCTTAAACTAAGTTCAAGTTTGGTGTCACCAAAAAGCGGATACTGAAAAATAGGATTTTTAACTCCCTCTATAGAGATTATAACATCGTAATAATCTGCGTTTTTCACCGGTTCCCACGAAATCTTCGTTAACGTCTCATCAAGTACAACTACCGTTGAATCGGGAATCGGTTCCTTCAGATTAGCAGCAGGCAGAGGATTTACAATCTCAAACCGCCTCACATTAGAATCAAGAAAGACTGAACCGTCCGAATTTAGAGTCCTTATTCTCCAGAACCACTTGCCGACCGGCCAGTTCTTACCAAGCATCGTCTCAGACTCCACATCCGACTGATAAAAGATCTCCTTAAAATCAAGAGTTTTACTCACTTGAAAAATCTTTTTTGCGGGAATGTTTGAACGCCACGTAAAACGGATGTTTGTTATAAGCGAATCGGCAATTATATATTCATCCGGCGGATAGATGAGCCTCTGTGAAACAATTGCATCAACTCCGGTTATCTTCCGCGGATCAGACCATGCCGATTTGCCCCCCTCTTCATCAACAGTCCGCACAGCCCAGTACCACGACTTCTGTTTGAGAATGGGTTTCAGCGCCGCATCTTTAAACCTGAACCAACTCTGAGGAGTCACCACCTGAAGAACCGGTTTATTCATATCCGGCGACTCGGAAACGGCTATCTCATATGAGACGGCCTCTGGTCTCGGACTCCACGAGAACCCGATCCCCTTTTTGGCTGACGAGGCGATCTCGTAGAGCGAGTTTTCAACCGGGATATACGCCTCGGGTCTCTCTATCGCGTCGCTCTTTTTTATCTTAAATTTGTTTACTGCGATCTTCATATCCGGTTTACTGTTCAGGAATGAGTATACCGGTGTTACACGCCAGTACCATTCCCCGTCACCTATAGTCGAGTTTGTGATCTGATGATAGCCGGTTCTCATCTTTAAAATCGTTTTATTAAAATCAGGTGATGCCGAGACCTCAAGTATATATGCGTTGGCATATTTTAATTCTGACCAGCTGAATGTTACATCGGGCAGTCTCCTCCGATAATTTATCTTCTGGTTATTATCCGGCGATATCCCTTTTATCGAACTCTCCCTATATACAATCAAGCGTCTTGCTGAAGATGAAACATCCTCCGATGAACCGGTTTTATTCCCTCGCAGTTTTACTCTCCAGTACCATTCCCCGGCAGGAACATCAACTGATGCAGAGATCACAGCTCCGTTAAAAACAGCCGGGATTTCCATCAGACCGGATTCAATAACTGGGGTGGAAGCAAGCTCAACTACTCCGGCAACACCATCTTACAGACCGGAGCTGTCACATTTAAAGTTAACTTTTTCAGTATCCTTATCAAAAACTAC
>JBFZEO010000178.1:0-20066 GCA_041306845.1 Spirochaetota bacterium | reverse complement strand
ACCTCTTTGTAGTTGAGGAACGGCAATCCGATCACTCCGAATACTCCGGCAACTTTTGCTCCAAGTTGTTCAACCATTGCCCGGCACGCTTTGAGAGTCCCGCCGGTTGCTATAAGATCGTCTATTATGAGAATGTTGTCACCGGCTTTGATATCAGTGAGGTGGATTTCGAGAGTCGCTGAGCCGTACTCGAGATCGTAGCTTTGTGATACTGTTTTACCGGGCAGTTTACCTTTTTTACGTGCAAGTGCTACCGGCAGCCCCATGCGGAATCCAAGTGCGCCGCCTATCATAAAACCGCGTGACTCAACTGCGAGTATTCTGGTGATCTTTGTGTCTTTATATATAGAATACGCGTCTTCAATTACATTTCGCAGTGCATCTGCATTATTAAAAACACTTGTAACATCATAAAAAAGGATCCCCGGTTTCGGAAAATCGGGGACTTTTCTGATAGCTGCGTCATAGTTGTATTTCGTGTGTAATGTAAAATCATTCATATCTAAAAACTCCACTCTAAAATTTAAAAAACTATCTCAAATCCTTTATAAACAGGGTTCCATTCTACATTTCGCCTGACAACTTCTCTCACAAAAGCACCGGCCGGCCCGCGCGAGACCGCCTTGTCAAAGAGTTCCATCTGAGCGCTATCACCTTGAGCTGTTATCTCGACTCCGCCGGACGGAGTGTTTCGTACCCATCCGCTTATGCCGTGCCGCAGCGCTGCATTCTCCACAAAATACCTGAACCCGACTCCCTGAACAACTCCGTTTATATCGTAATGCACGGCAACCGCAGGCATTTTACTCTACCGTTACAGACTTGGCAAGGTTACGCGGCTGGTCGATATCGCAGCCCAGTTCTTTGGCTATGTAGTAGGCGAGGAGCTGAAGCGGCAGAATGGTGAGGAGCGGTGAAAATAGCGGATCAGTTTCCGGCACCTCGATGTAATCATCAACCAGTTCCTGAACTTTTTTATCTCCCGGGTTACAGATGGCAATGAGCCGTCCACCGCGTGCCTTGACCTCTTCTATATTTGAAACTATTTTGTCGTGCACATGATCTTTTGGTGCGATAAATATTACCGGCGTGTTCTTGTCAATCAACGCAATCGGTCCGTGTTTTATCTCGCCGGCCGGCACACCCTCCGCATGAACATAACTTATCTCTTTCAGTTTAAGTGCACCCTCAAGAGCGACCGGATAGCTTACCCCTCTGCCGAGGAATAGAAAATAATTGCAGGATGAGTATTTTTTTGCAATATCTCTGATTTTATCTGCGGATGCAACAATTTTGTTCATTTTTATGGAGATCTGCTTTAACTCTTTGACAAGTTCTACTCCGCGATGTTGGGAGATATCTTTCATTCTACCCAGCAGGATGGAGAAAAGGTAAAAGACGGTGAGCTGCGAAGTGAACGCCTTGGTAGATGCGACAGCGATCTCAGGACCGGAGTGGACATATACACCGCCGTTGCTCTCACGTGCGATGGTTGATCCGACAACATTGCATATCCCGAGCACTCTTGACCCTTTCCGCTGAAATTCTTTCATGGCAAGGAGAGTGTCGATGGTCTCACCGGATTGACTTACTGCAAAGTTTAATGAGTTTTTCCCAATAATTGGATTTTTGTATCTGATTTCAGATGCGACATAAACCGATGTCGGTATTCTTGCAAGCTCTTCCATTACATAGGCTCCGACAAGTCCGGCGTGATAGCTCGTACCGCACGCAATTATGCCGAGTCTTTCGATGTCAAAGAGTTCCTGTGGAGTCATATTCAGGCCGCCGAGTTTCGCTGTTCCGACGTCCTCCATGATTCTGCCGGCGAGTGCCCGTTTTACCGACTCCGGCTGCTCAAATATCTCTTTTAACATAAAATGTTCGTAATTATTTTTATCAAGCTGGCTTACATCCCAGTCAACAGTTGCTACGATTTTTTCTTTTTCAGTCTGAGAAAAGTCTTTTGTTATAAAGCTGTCTTTTTTTAGAATAGAGATTTCGTTGTCCTCAAGGTAAACAACCTGCTTTGTATATCCGAGAAATGCGCTGACATCACTGGCAATATACATTTCCGACTCGCCTATACCGAGTACAAGCGGACTCCCTTTACGTGCAACCATGAGCATATCCGGATAATCAACACACATCGCCACGATACCGTAAGTTCCCTCAAGGAGAGATATAGTTTTAAAGAATGCACTCTCGAAGTCACCGGTGTAATTTTTCTGCAGTAGCATTGCAATTACTTCGGTGTCTGTAGTTGAATTGAACTCCATCCCATCGCTTTGTAGTTTTTCTTTAATCACCCGATAGTTTTCGATAATACCGTTATGAACAACTGCAAATTTCTTATCCATACTGAGGTGAGGATGAGAATTTTTATCTGTTACGCCGCCATGAGTTGCCCATCGCGTATGACCGATACCGATTTTACCTGATGCATCCGGCGGAACAATTTTTTCCATAGCGGAAATTTTGCCTATTTTTTTATATGTATTTAACTTATTGTCATTATAAAATGAGATACCGGAAGAATCGTATCCTCTATATTCAAGTCTTTTTAACCCTTCAATCATCATGGGAACACAGTTTTTATTCCCCACATATCCTACTATTCCACACATAAAAGACTCCCGATCATTTAATAAATGTCAGATATCATTAATATCAAATTTACCAAATAAAACAATAGCTTTTACTTATTAATTGTTTTTGACATTTACTGAAAAAATAACTAAACTGTACCGATAATTAAAAGGTGCAGATGGAAACTAAAACAAACAAAATTGGTGTTAAAATATTTTTAAACTATTTTCTTTACTGTTTTGTCGGTACGATGGCTACCATTTACATGAAAGCCGTCGGATGCGATGCGATAACGGCGTCAAGTCTTAGCGGAATAGTACTCTCTGTTTTTGCGATAACAAGGCAGGATGAGCACCATTTTTCCTGGGCAGGATTTTCAGGTTCTTTCGCCGGCATGACAAATCTTTTTAACCTCTCAACTAATATCAGCCCATTGAGTTTGGATCTGCTCATCGGAGCTTTAGTCCTATCATTGATTGTTTCTGTTCTTTTTTCTGTCAGTGAGATTGCATCCTCTTATAAAAGCGGACTCTTTTTTGACGGATACGGCGGTCGTCTCGGGACAATTGCGTTTATTTCCGTACTTATATATTTTACGATCAGATATTTTACCGGATATACAAACATTGAGATTTTTAGCGGATTTAAAATGTTCAGGAATTTTAATCCTGTCTACTTATATTGCATACCATCCGCTGCCATTGCAGCTCTCATATCAATGGAGATTAAAAACACAGTCTCCTCTTTAAATGATAATTATAAGGTTTTATCCGTTGCCATTACCGGTATTTTTGGGGGAATTCTTGTTACTAAGATTCCTATTTATGGATATGAACTTGGTCTGGCGTGGTACGCCGGTTCTTTTGTTGGAATGAGTTCCTATTTCGTTTTAATGTTAAAACGTCATTATCTATATGCAGGTATTCTGACAGGTGTTTTATTTATTCTGACAAGCAGTGTTTTTAACGGAACCGGGGGAAAACTTGGTTTTGTTTCATTCCTCGCTGTTCTCTTGATGCGCTGGATTATTAACATTCTCAACAAACTAAAAGAGAGAGCATCCAGCAACCCGGAAGCGATCATAGAATCCCTCAAGTCGGGTAAATCGATTGATAATAACAAGGTTGACGATGATTATGCTCAAAAACTCGTTGAATCTCTAATGAAAGCGAAAGAGGGCGGGGACGAGATCAATAACATAGAGCTGGGCAGCAAAGTAGGGGAATTTGTAATCGGTGAGAAATATGAGTACACCGAGGAGGCAGACCCAGGTTTGTCCTATCTTGAGTATATGCCTAATGTAATCAAAGATACCAAAGATTTTATAAATGCTTTAAGTATAGATTCATTTTCTTACCTTCAGTTGACCGGCAACGATTATGAACCGGTTTTATACTCCGGTATCGATAGTTCCTCTGTGCAAATGTGCAGGTTTAAAAACGATAGCCCATTCATAAAAACACTCTCGGCGGAGAGAAGGATAATCGCATTCGGCAAAAAAGGGCTCGAACAACCCGTTTTCAGACAGCGGATATCGTCAAACGATCTCAACAATACAAACTATCTTATCATAGTTCCATACTTTGAAGCTGATATTTTGAGCGGGTTCTTTATGATATTTGAGAGAAATGAAAATCTTGAAGATACAAAGAGAAATATAGATTTGATCCGTCAATTCTACAAAGAGACTTTCAGATAAATTATTTTCCTATTTTATTGATTATTATCTTAACTCCACTTATATTTGTAAAATCTAATATTTATAATGGAGAATTAAAATGGCTAAAACTCACTTTAAGGGTTCTGAGGTAAATACTATTGACGATTTACCGACTGTCGGTTCGAAGGCTCCGGGTTTTATATTGACAGGAACAGCTTTGCAAGAGATAAAATTATCAGATTTTAACGGTAAAACTGTTATTTTGAATATTTTCCCGAGTGTTGATACTTCGGTATGTGCTGCCTCTGTTCGTAAGTTCAACGAGGCTATTAACAATATGAAAGACGCTGTTTGTCTTTGTGTTTCTGCCGATCTGCCGTTTGCTCATGCTCGTTTCTGCGGCGCCGAGGGGCTTGAGAATGTTATTGGACTCTCAAATTTCAAGAACCCTGACTTTGGAAAATCTTACGGCGTTCTTATGACTGACGGTCCACTGGCAGGGTTACTTGCAAGAGCTGTTATTATTATTGATAAATCAGGGAAAGTTGTGTACACAGAACTGGTTAACGATATTACAAACGAACCGGATTACTCAACGGCTCTTAATAATATCTAAAGGGCATCTCCAATAACCTCATTTGGTTTCAGCTTCTCGTCTATGAGAAAAACTACTTTGTTTGAAATGCAAGGTTATTAGAGTTGCCCTAAAATTCCTAAAATATGGAGTTGGGCATAGCCCCATTCCATATCAATAATCAAGCCTCACATCAACCCCGTTATCTCGCATGTATTTCTTTAGATCGTTGATTTTTACCTCTCCGAAATGGAAAATACTGGCGGCAAGAAGGGCACTTGCTCCGCCGTCTTTAACAGCACTCACAAAGTGTTCCGGCTTACCGCCGCCGCCCGATGCTATAACCGGTATATTTATGCGGCTTGTTACTTCTGACAGTAATTTATCATCAAACCCAGATTTTGTTCCGTCTTTGTCCCAGCTTGTGAGGAGAATTTCACCTGCGCCAAGCTCTTCACATTCTTTGCACCAGTCAACGACAGGTATCCCGGTATCTTCACGTCCACCATAGATAAAAACATGATCTACACCATTGACGTTGCGGGAGTCAACAGCAACAACTATACATTGAGTTCCGAAATTCTTTGCGCCTTCGGTGATGAGAGATTTGTTCTTAACCGCTGCTGTATTTATAGAAACTTTATCCGAACCGGCTTTTAAAATGTTTTCCATATCCAGAACCGATCTGATCCCGCCGCCTACAGTAAAAGGGATAAAAGTAACTTCGCTTACCCTTTTTATGGTGTCAATCATCGTATTTCTTTTGTCAGAAGAAGCTGTAATGTCGAGGAAAACAAGTTCATCTGCACCGGATTCACTATATCTTTTGGCAGATTCTACCGGATCGCCGGCATCAACCAGATTTAAAAAGTTTATCCCTTTTACAACTCTGCCGTCATTGACATCGAGACACGGGATAATTCTAACTTTAAGCATTTATACATTCTCCAAAATAAATCTAAAACTGTCCATCGTCATATTTTGATATAACATCTTTAAGGGAAATTTTCTTTTCATAATAAGCCTTCCCGATTATAATTCCCTTTAGCCCAAAGAATCTTAAAGTAGCAGACTCCTCGACATCTTTCATGGAGCTTATACCGCCGGAGATAATCGTATGGAGTCCGGTCTTTGAACTGAATATCTTTGTTGCCTCAACATTTGGACCGCCGAGTTTGCCGTCTCTCGAAATATCGGTGTAAATGGCAACTTTAAATCCTATATCAAAAACCTGTTTTCCAAATTCCACTGCGTCAAGCGTATCGCCGGACAACCAGCCGCGAGTCATGACTTTACCGTCTTTAGCATCTATTCCGGCAAGCAGATA
Organism: Spirochaetota bacterium; assembly: GCA_041306845.1. GTDB lineage: Bacteria > Spirochaetota > GWE2-31-10 > GWE2-31-10 > GWE2-31-10 > JBFZEO01. The sequence goes on along the minus strand of JBFZEO010000178.1, from coordinate 13,916 downwards.
GGAACCGTATTCATTCATAAGGCTTTTTACTTTATCAAACTTTTCTACGAGGAATGTACCGAGTATTAGATAATCTATACCGGAGTGAATGAGATCTTTTATGTCCTCTTCGGATCGTATACCGCCGCCGGTTTCCACCTGAAGTCCGGTTTTTTTCTTTATCTCTTTGATTATATCACGATTTTTAGATTTGCCCGAGAGGGCACCGTCAAGGTCAACAAGATGGATTCTTTTTGCGCCGAGAGATTTAAAAATCTGCGCCTGTTCCACCGGATCAGAATCATAAACTTTTTTTTGATTAAAATCCCCCTCTGTTAACCTTACACATTTTCCGTCAATAAGATCAATCGCTGGTATTATCAACATATAAAATTCCTTTAATTAGATTTAAATTATTACTACAATCATAAATGAATTACCTCTTAAATATCAAGAGGTTTTACAGGTTTATAGTAAATTTTTGTGTTATCATCCGTCACTTTGACGTTGGCAATATCTGCCGGACAAGGCAATCCGTTAGTGTCCACAAAAACATCCTTATATTTAGAAGCCGTAGAAAAAAGTATATCGAGAAAATCATCGAGAACATAAACTTCCACAAATTTAATGTAGATTTTATCATTATCTATTTTATTCATAACAAATTCAGGGATAAATTCTCCGGTCATTTTGTGGAAATATTTGAGAAGAGTCGGACGAAGTCCTGTGTACCAAGCAGCTCCAACCGTCAATGGGGCAAGTCGTTTGTATTTATTCACATAAAACAGCACGAAAACGCCGGTCATTTCTGTGAATTTTTTCAGGATATTAAATTTTTCCCCGATTATATATGGTGACCATGTTACGCTGTAAAACCGGTTTTCATTTTTTACTTTTTTTTCATATCCGTGTTCTTTCATTTTTTAACCTGCTTTTTCGTGAGAATGTTTATATTGCCCTGGAGAGATGTTTTTATCTGCATCATCTATTGTTTTCCCAGTTCCTTGGATCTTTCCGATGCTTTGTAAACTGCATTTATAACAGCACTTCTCAATCCGCGATTTTCAAGTTCGGTTACGCCGGCGATCGTTGTTCCACCGGGAGATGTAACCATATGCCTTAAGTCTTCTACTGATTTATCGGAAACCTGCGCCATCATCGATGTACCGGTTACGGTAGCGATAGCAAGTTTCTCAGCCACATTCTTAGGAAGTCCGCTTAATATTCCACCTTGCGTGAGCGCCTCAATAAACATCAAGACATACGCCGGACCAGAGCCGCTTAAACCCGTGACTGCATCAAAATATTTTTCATCAATAACAACACTTTCTCCGATAGAATTAAACATAGAAACAACAGAGTCAAACTCATCTTTTCCGGTTTCCTTCGTACAGCAGAGCGCGCTGACACCTTTGCCGATGAGTGCCGGAGTATTAGGCATCACTCTGACAATTGAATTTGCTGATTTAAAGAAATCCTTCAATGTTTCAATGTTGATCCCGGCCATAATTGACACAACAACGCAGTTTTTTTCAACAGAAGATCTCAGAATTGACATATCAGAGTTTTCATAAAATCCTTTAAAAATCTGAGGTTTTACCGCTATAATTATCACAGAAACGTTCTTAATTCCGGTTTCAATATCGCAAATCCTTTTTACTTTGTATTTAGAAACAACCGATTCTGCTACTTTATCATCAGGTTCATATATTGAGATTTTTTCATGGTGAATGAGTCCGTTTTTTATAATGCCGTCAATTATCGACTGTCCCATATTGCCGGCGCCGATGAACAAAATATTATTTATATTCATTATGTTTTCCATATTTAAAAAATTTCTTAAAAATTATAAACAAAATACATTGAATTGTATAGTAAAAGTTTTTAAAAGAATCGGCCGCTTAATTTATTAATCAAAACCTTGTAATTTTTTAATAATTTTATTATTCTTCGAGCAGATAAAACTTATCGCACACGGAGACTGACCGATGGACGAAAAAACTCTTAATAAAAAAGGGTTCTTTTTCATTTCAATTATATTTTTCTTTTACATAATAATGCTTTTTATTTTTGTGAATGTATCAAACATAATGTACAACAATGCTGCTATACATCTTGCCGTGAAAGAATCAAAAAATATAAATTTTTACATTTCTACTCTCTATTCATCCGACAACTTTTCCCAGCCGGGGAGCTTTAATCGGCTAGATAATCAGCTTAATAAATTTACCTATTATCCGCTTGTTATATATATCAAAATCTATAACGTAAAAGGAAACATAGTTTATCAATACGGACGAGATGTCATGTTAAGTGATAATCAGAATGTTCCGGCAGCAGATAAGGATTTATACCGGGTTTCTACCATTAAAGGAACAAAGGACGTTGTTTATGAAACAACGATGCCTGTTTATGATAATGACAAAGTAACCGGATACATTAGAGTTCTTTTTGATCTTAATTCGCTTGAATATCTTATTTTCAAGGAAAAAAGAATAATATTCATGGTTATCGCAGTTGTAAATCTTTTTATTTTAATTTTCCTTATAATTATGTTTCTTAATTTACAAAAGAGACTCTTTATTGCTGAAAATGAAATAAATTCATTGAGCAGATCTGACAAGTTGACAAATTTACTCACAAAAGAGTCTTTTTTTGAACACATGCGTACAGAGATCGAACGTGTAGAGAGATCCGGCGGACGGTTGACCCTCCTAACTGCGGATGTTGACAATTTTCTTGAGTTGAATGAAAAGTGCGGTTATGATTTTGGAGATATGGTTTTAAAGACTATATCAGGTATTTTTAAAGAAAATTTCCGTAAATACGATTATGTCGGAAGGTTTGGCGGAGATGAGATAATCGCTTTGCTTGTGGATGCTTCAGAAACAGATGGGGAGATTGCTGCTGAAAAGTGCAGGAAACTTCTTGAACAAAATAAATTTTTTTATGAAGGGGAAGAAATTCCGGTTACGATAAGTGTCGGCATTGCAGCTACAGACGAACTGATGCTTGGGACACACCCTGCCGGTAACAATCCTCAGAATAAAAATAATATGCTTTTTAGAAATCTTCTATTCAACTCGCTGAACGCACTCTCAAGAGCAAAGCGGAACGGCAAAAACAGATCGATAAGAAACACAACGTTGAGATCTGAGTAAAAATTAGAATTTATAAAAACATCCCTGATCCGCAAATCCGGCAAAACCGTCAGACTTCGGGTCAAAAGCCCCAAAATTATCCCCGTAATGACAGAGGTACATCTTTTTCTTGACTGAAGCAGAAAGAGTTTTTAACTCACTGTAGGCAGCGTGTACTCCGCCGGGGAAAAGTTGGCAATCGTGAAAAATCCACTCAATTTTATACTCTTTTTCCAGATATTTCAATAACTCAGGATCAAACCTTGTATCTGATGTGAAAACGATTTTATCGTCAACAAGACATCCGTATGAAAAGAATGAGTCTTCCCATCCTCTTGCACAGTCCGGAATGTGCATTGTCCTAAATAACTTAACATTAATTGATCCGATATTAACCTCGTAAAACCGCTCTGATTTTCCCTTGATATGCTCTGGTCTAATATGAACAAAATAATCCTCAAACTCCATATACTTGCCGTCAGCTGTTCTTTCTCCGAACGAACATCCACCTTTTAACGAGTTTTCCCATAGATAATTTTTATATTCATCGGTAACAATAATATTTACCTTTTTCTTTAGTACATATCGTCCCATAAGAGCTGCTTCCTCCAGACCGCCTATGTGGTCTGCGTGTGAATGGGTTACGAGAATATTATTAATATTAGTTATGTTTGATTGATATTTCCAGAGAGCTGTAGGACAAACAGTTCCGCAGTCAACAAGTAAATGATCGTTGTTTTTTACAATTAGAAGATTTGTCTGATAATGCAGTTTAGAAAACGCAGATCCTATCCCGACAAAGAAAAACGACAGTTTTCCATCGTTGGTTAATTTTAAAGGGTCATCCTTCAAAAGTTGTTTGTCCATTTGTTAATATTTACTCCATTTTACATAACTTAGCCCATTCTTATAAAAAACAAGAGCTAAACAAATTTTATACATTTATAATATCGGATACTTATCCGATGAACACAATCATTATACAACAACTACTAAATATTTTCGAGAATTTTATCAGAAACTAAAGTAATTTTATTACTTTTTGCAATCTCCAATGCCTTCTCGAGTATATCTACTTTAAAAATCATTATTGCATTCTCTTTTCTCTTTTCAACAAAAGCGTACATATACTCAACATTAATTCCATTCTCATCAAGCATCTTGAGAACCTCATAAAGACCTCCCGGCCTATCGGCAACCTCAAGAGCAAGAACATCAGTCTCCTGACAAACATAATTTCTTTCTTTTAGAATGCGGTACGCCTTGTCGGTATCATTTACGAGCATCCTCAGAATGCCGTATTTTTCCGTATCAGCCAGGGAAAGCGACCTGATATTTATATCATTTTCACTCAGTATTCCGGCAACATCACAAAGCCGGCCTTTTTTGTTCTCAACAAATACAGATAATTGCTTTAATTTCATTTTATATCAGTCTCCTATTCTTCCGATCTGCAAATGCATGTCAATAATATACTTCCACAAAATTAAATTAACCTTTTATCGATTATTCTCTTTGCTTTTCCTTCGCTTCGTGGAATGGATTTAGGTTCCACAAGATTAACTTTTGTATGGATGTTTAACATTCCATAGAGCTCTTTTTCTATCATCTTTTCTGTGTTTGCTAAATTTTTAATCTCATCAGAAAATAGTTTCTCATTCATCTCAACTTGCACCTCAAGGATATCAAGCTGCCCTTGTCTGTCGACTATGAGCTGATAATGAGGCTCAACACCCTCGATGCGTAGAAGAATTTCTTCTATCTGAGACGGGAAAACATTTACGCCTCTTATGATAAGCATATCATCGCTTCTGCCCATGAGTCTATGCATCTTAATCGTTGTTCTTCCACATGCACACTTTTCCCGTTTGAGATATGTTATATCCCGGGTTCTATATCTTATAACCGGAGTTCCCTCTTTCGTAAGAGTTGTTATGACAAGTTCGCCCTTTTCACCTTCCGGAAGGACTTCTCCAGTTTCCGGGTTTATTATTTCCGGATAAAAATGATCTTCGGAGATGTGGAGCATATTTTGCTCTTCACATTCGCAGGCAACACCAGGTCCGATAATCTCTGTTAAACCATATATATCGAGCGCTTTTAACTTCAGTTTTTCCTCTATCTCACGCCGCATCCCCTCGCTCCATGGTTCGGCACCAAATATACCAACTCTGATTCCTATCTTATCAAAATCAATTCCCTCTTCACGGGCAGACTCAGCAAGGTATAGTGAGTAGGATGGTGTGCATGCAATAACTTGAGGTTTAAAGTCTGTTAGTACCTGAAGCTGTTTTTTTGTATTACCGCCGGAGATCGGGATTATAGTCGCTCCAATTTTATTTGTTCCGTAATGAACTCCCATTCCGCCAGTAAAAAGACCGTACCCATAAGCGTTCTGAACGAGATCATCCTTAGTAACTCCGCCCATCGAGAGCGCCCGCGCCATAACCTCACTCCAGAGATCGAGATCATTTCGCGTGTATCCGACAACAACCGGTTTACCGGTTGTCCCCGATGACATGTGCAGCTCGACGATATCCTTAATCGGCACGGCGAAAAGTCCATATGGATAAACATCACGCATATCCGATTTTGTTGTGAATGGTAATTTACTTATATCAGATAACTTCTGGATGTCATCCGGTTTTACTCCGTCCTTATCCATTTTATCTCTATAGAATTTTACATTATCGTAAACTCGTTTGATAAGATTTTTTAAGTGTGACAACTGCAAAGCTGCCATCTCATCGCGATTCATTTTTTCTGCCTGCGGATTCCAAATCATATTAAACCAACCTTATTTACGCTAAATTTTTACCCGCAATAAATGCCTCATAGTTTTTATCAAAAGTTCCGGCCGGTACAAGATCCTTAATCGCTGTCTGCCATGCCGTTTCCGGTATTGCGAGGAATTTTGACACTACTCCCAACAGAAAAACATTAAGGTATTTACTGTTTCCAATTTTCTCGAGCATAGATTCCTGATCTATTATGGTCACGTTTTTGTATTTAGTTTTTATCTCGTCGATTATTCCTTCCGGATAAACAGAAACATTGGCCGGGAGAATCCTGTGATTGAGTATGATTAGGTTTGATTCTCCATTCACATAATCCAGCCATCTCGCCGTCTCCATCTCCTCAAGCGAAACAAGAATATCTGCCTGGTTTAGAGGTATAACAGGAGAATGAACTTTCCTGCCAAATCTTACATGACTAAAAACCGACCCGCCTCTCTGGCTCATCCCATGAATTTCGCTTTTTTTAGAGTCGAGCCCGGCATTTATTGCCGCCTGAGTTAAAATATTGCTGGCAAGTATTGTTCCCTGCCCGCCGACACCGACTATAAGAACACTGTAAATTTTATCCAAAATTGATCTCCTAAGTCCCTTTATTTTTCTTTTTGTTATAAATGATGCAGATCCCCTTAACAACAAGGAGTGAAAGTTTGCCGGTTGATGTCAGATGGTCAATCGCAGCCTCTACTTCAATGGGTTTATATGCATTCACCTCTCTGAAATTGTTATCCTCGATCCCTACAGCTTTTGCCAGGTGCGCATAGTCAACCTGTACTGTCTTATCGCCGGTTATTGTCTCTCCGTTGAATGGGTTGGGCTGCATTCCAGTCATAGCTGTAATTGAATTATCAAGAACTATGACAAGTATGTTGCGTTTGTTATATGCGGCGTTTATCAGGCCGGTTATACCGGAATGTGCAAAAGTTGAGTCACCGATTACAGCGGCCACTTTTTTATCGGGATTTGAGAGTTCTATTCCCTGAGCAACAGTAATACTTGCCCCCATATCGACGCACGTGTCTATAACTGAGTACGGCGGTAAAACCCCGAGAGTATAACATCCGATATCACCGGATACGATAAAATTCTTCTCTTTCAATATGTTATAAACAAACGAGTGAGGACAACCGGTGCAGAGTGCCGGCGGCCGCGGTGGAATGGCAGTATTGAGTTTAACAGGCGTATGTTTTTTTCCTGATATAAATTCTGAGATATTATCCGGCGAGAGTTCCCCAAGAAGCGGAAAATATTTTTTTCCTTCGACTTCGAGTCCCATCGCTTTTATACGCATTTCAAAAAAAGGTTCCAATTCTTCAACAACATAAACTTTATCAACAGATCCGACAAATTCTCTTATCAACTTCTCCGGAAGCGGATAAACCATTCCCAGCTTGAGAACAGATGCCTTTGGAGCCGCCTCTTTCACATAAGAATATGAGATCCCCGATGTTATAAAACCTATTTTTTTATCGCCATATTCTATTTTATTTATATCCATTTTGTCGGCATCATTTTTTAACTTAGTTTCCCGTTCTTCGACAATCACATGGCGGCTCCGGGCGTAAGCCGGAATCATTACGAATTTTTTCTGATCTCTTTCAAAAGAACCCATGTTGAACTGTTTATATGCTGGTTCTTTTTCAATATCAACAACACTGTATGAGTGACAAACTCGTGTGGTTGGCCTCAAGAATACAGGAGTGTCGTATTTTTCACTTATTTCAAATGCGAGTTTTACAAAACGTCTTGCTTCATCAGAATCTGATGGTTCCAGCATCGGAATCTTTGCCGCGTAGGCATAGTTGCGGTTGTCCTGTTCGTTTTGTGAGGAATGCATATTTGGATCGTCTGCGGAGATTATGACCAGTCCGCCTTTTACTCCAATATATGCAGCTGTAAACAGAGGATCGGCAGCTACATTCACACCGACATGTTTCATCGTAACAAGAGCTCTCTTTCCTGCGATAGCCGCGCCAAATCCGACTTCGAGAGCAACTTTTTCATTTACAGACCACTCTGTATAGACCTCTTTATATTTTGATAGCGTCTCAAGGATCTCCGTGGATGGAGTTCCGGGATAACCAACCCCGACTCCGACTCCGGCTTCATATGCTCCGAGCGCAATTGCTTCATTACCAGACAACATCTTCTTCATTTTAGCACCTTATAATTACCAATTTTTCAAACAACGCAACACAATTTATCAAATCAACTACCATTTAGTCAAATGAAATCTTAATAAAACAAAATATCGATAAATATCTGATTTTTTATCGATAAAAAGGTGTTCTCGCAGATTAAAAGTTCGTGATTTTTTTAGATCCAATAAAAAATGCTGACGTTTTACGTCAGCATTTTTATTACATAAATTATTTCTATTTAACTTCGATTTCAATCAAACCCGGGGCAAGCATAGATAACATCTTTAATGATGTTTCCTGCCATGTTATCTGCGAATTAGCAATAATCTTAAAGTTATACTTTTGATCCGCGGGAAGCGGTGTAACCTTAGTTATCCATTTAATAAGTGTTTTTATACCGCTTGAATTCAAAAATGTAAGTTTTGAAAAATCAAGTTCAACATACTTTACATTTTGAGCGATCATATTAGCGTGTATTTGTTCAAAAAACGGAACGAAAATTGGTTCAGGGTTCTGAACATCGATATCTCCATTAAAAAGAACCTTAACACCATTAGCTATATCAACTAATTCAACATTAGCCTTTTCAGTTACAACATTACTTAATCCAAATTTATTCATACTACAGCTCCAACCTCTATTTCAAATCAAAGATAACAATAACACGGACAAGATCACCCTCAACTTCAGCACCAATCGATGCACTACTTTCGTATCTTATCCTCGCCAGACCGAGCTGACTTCCGCCGTCGGTTCTCAGTGCAGCTTCCTGCATCTTCTGCAGATATATCTCCTGAGGATCACCTTTTTGAATTCTATCAATTTCATCTTTTAATGTTTTGCAGTTTTCCGGAGTAGAAAAATTCTCTACCGTAAGATAAAGCCTATTCTCATCCTTATTATGCTCAACAGATATTTTTGTTCCCTCTTCTGAGGCGTATTTAACGGCATTTTCAAGAAGTTCACTTGCTGACATCGATATAACATCTGCCCATTTGTTATCGGCTAACGTTATAGATAAAAAATTTTGCAAAAATGATCTAACAGTAGCAATATAAGTCCATCTCGGACCAAAAATCATCTCTATAAATCCATTTTTCACATTCTTAAACAACTTCATATATACACTCTCGTTTCTTAAGAATTTAACCAGCTTACCTGATCGTATAAATCATACTATAATACACCAATAAAATCAACTGTATTTTCAGAAAAAGCCAATGAGGCATAATGTTTTCAATAAATATTCACTTGTAATTTTTTTAATGTATTATCAGTATCAAAACAAATATGTACATTACAAGATTCATTATTATTTCAAAACTGTTAAAAGTGAGTAACGACCAAGAACTAATTATCTATCTCTGAGACGTAAACTATTATGCTTTTAGGCGAATATGACTCTATGTTATAACCGGAAGGGAGCGTAAAATTAATATCTTGAACACTGTGGTAACCGCGATTTTTTATGTTTGAACAATCCAGAGAAACAACAATCTCTTCCGGAGATATATTTTTCACATTTCCGGAAAGCGACAATGAGATCGGTAAATTCTCTGCAATTATCCTGAATTTCGGCGACAACTTCGTGTAAACTATATTATTAATCTTTAAAATATTACTGCTGTTTTTTTCTGTTATTTCTATAAATACATTAATTTCCTGATTACCGAGAAGTTTTATCTTACTGTTTTTAGGATCAAGTTTTACAATCCTCTCAAAAGATTTTGTTTCATCGGCAAGGTTTATTTTTTCCGTCTCTATGTGATCTATGGTGTTTAATATCGTCGACGGCCCCTGTATCCGCACTTCAGACGGGAAAAGACGTTTTTCTTTTATCATGAATTTAGTATTTATATCGCCAAGAGTACTTATCACAATCGGAACGCTCTTCTCTTTTATGTAATCAAGCTGAATGTCGAGTTTTTCCGGATAAAGTGTCATTGAACTAAATATCGATTTTAAATTACTCGGAGTATCATATTTAAAATTTACTGAGATTTTTTCGCCGGTCACCTGAGTATATTCCGTAAGATCGAGTTCAACTTTTATCATATCATCTGTTATGGCATCAAGAACTTTCTTTCTATCTCTTATTTTTATTGCAACCTTATCCGGAACCGTACTTGCAATTGTGATTGTGTTTTTTAGTCCGAGAATAGATATCGGTTTGTAAATTATCTTTTCGCTTCTCTGATAAAATGAAACGATGATATACATCACCGCCGCTATTAAAAAACAGATAAGTTTTGTTGGGATATCAGAAAGAAATTTACTCTTAAACGTTTCATAGTTTTTTTGATGACGGATAACCTTGTCTCTATGATTAATTGTCCTCATCGTCTAACTCCTCATCCAGATCGGCATCCTCATTGTAACCGAGAAGGTTGGATAAATCCTTTCTCAAAGTATCTATATCGTAATTTGTGTAGAGTTTACTATCGTATGCGAGACTTATCTTACCTGTCTCCTCCGATACGACAACAACAACAGCATCCGTTTCCTCCGCCAGCCCGAGAGCTGCCCTGTGCCGTGTTCCGAACTTCGGATCGATCTGAGTCGAGTCACTCAACGGCAGATAACATCCAGCGGCAATTATCAAGTCATTGTTTATGATAACGGCACCATCATGAAGCGGTGTTTTATCAAAAAAAATTGTCATTAGTAACTGAGTGCTTATTCTTGAGTTTATCGTAGTTCCGCTTTCGATATAGTTTTTCAGACCAACTTCTCGTTCAAAAACAATCAATGCGCCTCTTGAAACAAGATGAAAGTTATAAACAGCATTTATGATTTCGTTAAGATCCTGTGGATTTTTCCTAATAATCTTATTCACCCACTTAGACTGACCGAGTTTTGTGAGAACTCTCCGCAGTTCCGGTTGAAAAAGTATTATGATCGCAATAACTGCCACACTAGCAAACTGATCAAGCAGCCACGAGAATGTCTCAAGATGAAGTATCTTAGAAATAATGAAGATCACAACGAAAAAGAAAAGACCTCTTATGACTTGAACGGCCTTTGTTTGAGCGAGAATTTGATAAAATTTATAAAAAATATAAGATATTATCAGGATATCAAAAAGAGCGAAAACTATATTATATATTATTTCTATCGGCGATAAATGAAAGAATATCATTATATATAAACTCCCCCCACATCCTATTTATCTCTTAAAACAAAATAAATGTCAATTAAAGATATGGTAAAAATGGGGATCGCCGATATCAATTCTTACAGTTTTTTATGGAAGTTATAATATTCGTTAACAATTTTACATGTTCCGGCGAACGGAGTCTTATTATATTGGCTGTATTTATAATTGAAAATGCTTCATTCATAATTTGTGACATCTTATTTGCAACTGTTTCTTTCTTCGCATTAAAATTTAAGAAACTATTTAGTGATATATCTGCCATCACCGGAAGTTTAAGTCTCTTTAGGCTAGCCAATTCTTTTGTTGCAAGATAGTTTTCCTTCTCATTCTTTTTGAATTTTATTCCCGGCTTAATAATTATCCTTTCTTTCTCAATGTTATATGTTTTAAAAAGACTTATATTCGACTGAAATTCTCTTAATGCAGCAGAATTTGACTGACACAACCTATCTCTTGAATGTAGAGTAGAAAATATAACAACAGTATCTGACTTCGCAAAACACTTAAAAGACTCTTTGTTAAATGAATTGGAAACACAGCAGTTTACAATCTCAATACCGGTATCAAGAAGCACCTGATTTAAGATATAATTTATCCCGGAAACAGAAAAAAGAGTGCATGGGAAAATCTTTTTTATATCACTTAGAAATGAGATTAAATTACTATTTCTTTCATAACAATCTAAGGAAACCATATTACTAAAATCAAGCTCTATAATAGAGGCTCCGTTCTTTATATAATGTTCGATTCTCTTTATAAATTTATTGAGACTTCCCGGTACACCTTTACTGCAATTTATAAAACCGGTTAATATAGGATTCTGATTTAAGTCAAAAACAGTGTTTTTTATCTTGAGAATACCCGATCTATTCTCCAAGGCAACCTCTATCTCTCTTGATATATCACTCATCGCACACTGACTTGATCTCAGTCTTTTGGAGAGAAACAATAATTTCTTCTTTGATGAGGATAGAATCATATCTGTTGTTCTGACGGTGTATGCCGCAGCCTCCCCGGAGATAAAGCAAAATCCACCCAGTTTTTCGATGGATCTCTTTATCAAGTTGGCAATGCGTGTATCAACATTTTCCAACTTAATGTGATGATTTTGAATCTCTTCCATCAGGGTATTCATCACTTGAGGATCATCAGAAATACTATTAAATTCTTTTTTTATATCCGATATAGTTGCGGACGTTATAATACGTGTATTGTGATTTATCTTGTAATCAACAGTCATATCGACCTCTATAAATATCTGTTTATTTTTTAGTCAATATAAACAGATATAACATCAGAAAGTCAATATTGGATGGCCTCAAAATGAACGATTTTAGTCTTTTTTTAGTCTCTTTTGCCCTGTTAAGGTGTTTTTAGGTAGTGGAATTAATTTTGTCGTGGTAAAAACAAAGTGCATTCACACCATAATTTCGTCTGTCAAACATGATAAGATCACCAATTTCCTCAGATATCGGGTCTTTTTTGGGAACATGTGCTATAACAATGCCGTCAGTCGCAAGTAGTTTTTTATTCTGAATTATTTTAAGAATTTCATCTTTGTTTGTCATACGGAAAGGCGGATCTGCGATTATAACATCATACTTTTTTTCACATTTTCTTAGATAGTTAAAAACGTCGGTAATATGGATTTTTACACTGTCTTCCAGTTTGAATGATTTTATATTTTCGGTGATCACTGTTTTCTTATCAAATTCGACCTCGACGATATCCGCAGTTTTTACCATGCCTCTAGAAAACCCCTCAATCGTAATGGAGCCGGAACCGGAAAATAGATCAAGCAGGGTAATCTCCTCCCGCCCGAAAAGAATGTTGTACAGTGCCTGTTTTACTTTTGATGTCATCGGTCTGATCTCACCCGGCGGGCAAGTGATCTTTCTTCCTCTGAATTCGCCGGATGCTACTCGTATTTCGAGATTTTCTTTATTGTTCAAAATGGCTCCTTAATTTGCCTGATAAATTAGTAGAGAATCGGAATAATTTTCGGATCCCTGATAAGAACTTTCGGCGCTTTTGATTTAACCGCCTCTATCGCTCTGGTTATCTGTGAGTAGGAACAAGGCTTCGTCGCTATCGAGAAAAGAGCGGTTTCCTTGCTTCTCACATTATGACTGACTGTGTCAATATTTATATTCTGATCCCCGATAGCTGTTGTTATAAGTCCTGTTATCCCGGGATAATCCTCTGTTTCAAAAATTATATTATAAGGAAAAATAAGATCGTTGAATGATTTTAACGCGTATCCTTTTGAATCGTAATTTTTCAGACTCTTATCGCCGTATCGCGCTATGAAAACTATATCTGACACGATCGCGCTTCCCGTCTCGAGTGAACCTGCGCCCTGTCCGATTAATATATTTTGTTGAGAATAGAGGTTTTCCATTTTTACAGCGTTTGTTGCGTTGTTTATATCAGAAAGAAGATTCTCTTTTTTTACCATCATCGGTCTCACTGTCGCATAAACATCGTTCCCATTCCGCTTAGCATAACAAATCAGTTTTATAACGGAGTCTATCTCGTGTGCAAATTTAGTATCTTCACCGGTTATCGTGTCGATTCCACGCGGATCTAACTGTTCGAGCTTTATGTCCATTCCAAAAATCAGTTTCATAAGAATGCAGAGTTTGTGTCCCGCATCGCCGCCGTTGATGTCGAGTGTCGGATCGGCCTCTGCATATCCTTTTTC